>DASVAI010000462.1:0-9918 GCA_036376445.1 Acidobacteriaceae bacterium | reverse complement strand
GTGTGTATGGGTGGCATGAACTGTTTCATCTTCTGATGAGCGGCATGTTCCCGCAAGCGGCGATCGAGGGTATGCTTCTTCACATTGTCCGAATTGAGCCAGAGGGGACCAGAATTGATGCGCCTTAGCCGAATGCTGCCTGTGACTGCATTGCTTGTTGCCAGCGTTTTTCCTTTCACCATCCGCGCACAGCGGAACCAGAACCTGACGCCGGAAGAGCGCGAAAAGCTGATCGCCAAGCGCAACGAGATTGAGCAGGAGCTGGAGTCGGTCGCGATCATCGACCGCAAGGTGATGGTGCCGATGCGGGACGGCAAGCGGATGGCGGCGGACATCTACCGGCCGAAGGACACGTCGAAGAAGTATCCGATCATCTTCAGCCGCACTCCGTACAACTTTAACTACTGGGATGTGCGACTGGGCGCCCCGCGCGACATGTCGAATGAGCTTGACGCGGTGAAGCGCGGCTATGTGCTGATCGAGATGAACGAGCGCGGGCACTTCTTCTCCGAAGGCAACTACGAGATTCTCGGCGCCCCGCTGACGGATTCCGATGATGAATTGAACTGGATGTCGGCGCAGCCGTGGTCGAACGGCAAGGTGGGGCTGATCGGGTGCTCTTCGACGGCAGAGTGGCAGCTTGCAGTGGCGGCCCGGGGCAATAAGGCGCTGGGGGCGTTTATTCCGGAGAGCTTTGGCGCCGGAGTGGGCCGGGTGGGGAAGTGGTATGAGCAGGGCAACTGGTTCCGCGGCGGTGCGTTCCAGATGCTCTTTGCCGCGTGGATCTATGGCGAGCAGAACCAGGTGCGCCCGATGTTCCCGAAGGGCACGACGCAGCAGGAGCTGATTCAGGCATCGAAGATGTTCGACTTGGCGCCGCAGATGCCGCCGGTGGACTGGGCGAAGGGACTGGCGCATCTGCCCGAAGAAGACATCATCAAGGCCGTCGGCGGGCCGAAGGGCATCTATGCCGATGCCATGCCGGTGCCGACCGGCGGGCGGATGATCCAGCGGACGCCGAACGATCCTGCCTGGTACAAGGGCGGACTGTGGAACGACTCGGAGAAGATCAACGTGCCGGGGCTGTGGCTGATGACCTGGTACGACGTCTCGACGGGGCCGAACCTGGCGGCGTATAACTTCGTGCGGTCGACGGCGAAGGGCGAGGTTGCGAACGAGCAGTATGCGGTGATTGCGCCCACCCTGCACTGTCAATACAAGCGCGCGAGCGAGCACACCGTGGTCGGCGAGCGCGACCTGGGCGATGCGCGGCTCGATTACGACGCGCTGACCTACGGCTGGTTCGATCACTTTCTCAAAGGCGAGGACAACGGCATTCTGAAGAAGACGCCCAAGGTGCAGTACTACACGATGGGTTTGAACAAGTGGCAGACGGCGGACACCTGGCCGCCGGCGGGCGCACAGCCGATGAAGTTCTACCTGACGAGCGAGGGCAGTGCGCCGACGCTGCATGGCGACGGCGCGCTGGTTGCCGATATCGCCAAGGCGGACCATCCCGACAGGTTCACGTATGACCCACTGCATCCGGTGCCCTCGTATGGCGGCAACGTGTGCTGCACCGGCACTGCGATTCCAGGCAATGGCGGGGCGCTCGACCAGCGAAAGATGGAGGAGCGGCCGGACATCCTGGTGTATTCCTCGGAGCCATTGAAGGAGGGCATCGAGGTCAGCGGGCCGATCGAGGCGACGCTTTACGTGTCGAGCGATGTAAAGGACACGGACGTGACGGTGAAGCTGATCGATGTGCAGCCGGACGGCACGGCGTACAACCTGGATGAGACGATCCAGCGGATGCGCTGGCGTGATGGCTACAACCACAAGCCGGTGTGGATGGAGCCGGGCAAGGTCTACAAGGTGGAGCTGGGTCCGATGAACACCAGCAACTACTTCGGGCCGGGACATCGGATTCGGATTGAGGTGTCGGGCAGCAACTTCCCGCGCTTCGATCGGAACATGAACACCGGCGGGCACAATTACGACGAGACGGTTGGAAAGATCGCGCATACGGAGATTCACCACTCGACGGAGTATCCTTCGGCCATTACGATGTCGGTAGTAAGGCGCTGATGACAAGTGCTTCGTGGTTCCACGCAATGATGGTTGTCGGATTGTCGACCGTCATCGCGGGCGCGCAGCCTGCGACGAGCCGACCTGTTCGCCTCATGGTCATGGACCAATCAGGAGCGCCTATACCGGGCGCAAGGGTAACGGTTCTCGCAGCCGATGGACAGTTTCTGTCAGTGCGCGAAACAAGCCGCTTCGGCCAAGTGATGCTCGACTTCGGCGCATTGCGATATTCTCTGCGTGTTGAAATGGCTGGCTTCGTTACGAGAAAGTTTCAGGTGGACGCCACGGAAGCTACTCAACCAGTCGTCGTGGTTTTGAAAGTTGGCTCATGTACTAACTGCGTTGAGGTAAGACCCGACTATGCCATGCGCGCCCTCTCGCCGTGCTCGCCTCAACTCGATACTCTCTGGATCGTGGCGGCTGCAGTTCCACAACCGATGACACTGCGGTCGATTCGCAGGTTCGTTGACGCGCCTGAAGGGCATCCATAAGATAAAGGCTGGCCTGCGTCGTGTCCCTTCTGCGTATTTTCGGCCTCCCCTTCCTGGCGGTGTAGCTCAGATGGTTAGAGCGACGGACTCATAACCCGTAGGTCAGTGGTTCGATTCCACTCACCGCCACCAAATGCTTTTGCGTCGCGCGGAAAGACAGAAAGGTTCTCCGGTTGCTCTGGCTTCGCCGTCTGATACTCTTTGCGATTCCGTGCGTTCTGGTCTACGTCGGCGCGGTTTGGGCGATCGATCGCACGTTGCCTTTGGCGAATACCGCGACCACCCAGTTCGACACGTTGATTGTTCTGGGCTACCCCGCGCAGGAGGACGGCACCCCTCGCCCGGAGATGCGGGAGCGGGTGATGGAAGCCGTCCGGGAGTACCGCTCCGGGGTTGCGCCGCGGATGATCATGACGGGCGGTGCGGCCCACAACCAGTTCGTCGAGGCGCATGTGATGGCCCAGTTTGCCGAGGAGCAGGGCGTGCCGGCCAGCGCCATCATCGAGGAAGGGCAGGCGAAGGACACGATCCAGAACGCGTTCTACTCGGTCGAGATCATGCAGAAGAATGGCTGGCATTCGGCCGAGGTGGTGAGCTCGCACAGTCACCTGCCGCGGGCAAGCCTGATCTTCTCGCGCTTCCCGATCGAGTGGCGCATGCACGCGGCGCCCTGGCCTTCGGAGTACGACTTTCTGGATCGCGCGGCGCATGAATGGTACGAAGCGATGGATACGGCGCGACTTCGGCTGAGCAGTTTCCCGGAGGCGCGGTTTCTGCCGGCCCGGTAACGTGACCCCTACCCCTCCCCCTGCGGCGCGGGAGAACACCATGCAACTCCTTTTATTGCAGCGAGTTAGCGCTCGTGCGGATCGTAAAAATGTCCAAACAAATGACTTAGCTGTAAGTATGTCCAGCGATTGAGTTTAGGGGACGTCCGATCAGTGTCTAAGCGAGATTCCTCCAAAAGAAAAAGCCACCGGGGTGCGGTGGCATTTCTGATCTCTAGTTCCAGTTTAGCGAATCCGAGGAATTAAATGGCGCGATTCCGGAGGAATTTGATTCGACGGTAACGTCCGTTGCCGATCAGAGTAGGTGATGCAAGGCCCGTATTTCGGGGCGTTATGGCTGGGGTGAAGTCCAGAGGGTCCACACCTCGAGAGGGCGGCCGACGGCGGTCTCCGGCACCTCGGAGTATTCGGGATTCTCTTCTGATGGGAATTCGATTATTTCCGCCAATCGCTTTTTGCTCTTTGCCGCGTCTTCGCCGAACTTGAAGGAGCGCAAGGTGGGGTCGCTGTCGCGCATCCAGAGCACGACGCGTGGTTGGTTCTCCGGTTCGAAATCGACGCGTCCGTGGCCCAGCTCCGGGTCAGATCCGGGCTCTGACTCTCCGGGCTCTGATTCGAAGTCCTCGACACCCTCAAAGAAAATCGTCCCCCCAGCGGCTGACTGGCTGGCGCCCGGACGTGGTTCCGTCTGTTGGGCGGTCGGCCAATCAGCGAGCCGGACAAACCAGGGGTTGTCCGGTGGCGCAGCAACGGTCCCGGTGAATGCCCCGGGGGGACGATAGGAAAACTCAGGAAGCCCGTGCGCTCTTCCGCTTTCGTCTGAGATAAGAAAAGGACGTGCGGTTGTTTTTGTGCCAGACATGCCGAGCGGCTACGCCTCCGTTCCTGCGAGGAATATCTTCATGGAACCACGGCCGGCGCGAGCGCGAAATGTTCTAAACAGTTTGCAACTGTCTGACGGGAGGGGCATCTGGTTTGCGCCTTGCTTTCAGCGACTTAGAACCTTCAGCGGTGACCGTTTGTTTCTGCGGGGAAGGGACGTTTGCTGTGTGATAGAGTCCATCAGACAGAAGGCAAAGCATGGCGTCGGCCGACCCAGTTTCGAAGCCGGATGAGCTAAATCCGGAGCGGACGGCCACAGTGCGCGAACACCTGACACAGGTGATTGCCAGTCCAGCGTTTGCCGGCAGCAAGCGCGCTCAGGACTTTCTGCACCTCATCGTCGAGCATGCGCTGGCGGGCCGATATGACAATCTGCGCGAACGCATGATCGGTGCGGAGATGTTCGGACGTCCGGTCGACTACGACACCGCGAACGACGCGGTGGTACGGGTTAAGGCCACCGAGGTGCGGAAGAAGCTGACGCAGTATTACCTCGGCCTGGCGCAACCGCCACCAGTGCGGATCGAGATTCCCTCGGGATCGTATGTGCCGAAGTTCCATTGGGAGAACGGGCAAGCGTCCGGGAAAGAAACGGCCGACGCAGCCACGATAGAAGCCCCTCCTTCTACGGCGGTCACTCCGCCCGAGAGAGCAGGGCGTCTGCGAGGCAAGTGGCTGGCAGTCGCGGCAGCGTTGGTTCTGTTGGGAGTGTTAAGTTATCTCGGCTTTCGCACTTCCGGCCACGCCGGCGGTATTCGAAACGTGCATGCGATCGCAATTCTGCCGCTGGAGAACCTCTCAGGCGATCCACATCAGGATTACTTCGCTGACGGAATGACGGACGCGCTGATCACGGATCTGGGACAAGTGTCGGGACTGCGCGTGATCTCCCGCACCTCGACGATGACCTACAAGGGAACGAAGAAGACCTTGCCGGAGATTGCTCGCGAACTGAGTGTGGACGCGGTGGTGGAGGGCTCCGTGCTGCGCGAGGGAGATCAGGTGCGCATTACCGCGCAACTGATCAATGCACGAACGGATCGACAGATCTGGGGACAGAGTTATGTCCGCGATCTGACGAGCGTGCTTGCACTGCAGGGTGAGGTGGCCCAGGCGATTGCCGACCAGGTAAGCATTCATCTGACGCCGGAGCAGCAGGCCCGGCTGACGCGCGCGCGGCCCGTGAACACCGAGGCGCAGGATCTGGATCTGCTGGGCGTAGAGATGCTGAACACCGGCGAGCCGCGGAAGGCGGTGGAGTATCTGCAGGAGTCGGTGGATAAGGACCCCGGTTTTGCGGCTGCGCATGCAGAGCTGGCCAACGCTTATGGGTGGCTCGGGGAGGCGGGCTGGCTACCGTACAACGAGGCCTTTGTCCGGCAGAAGGCGGAGGCGAGCAAGGCCATCGAACTGGACGAAGCGCTGCCGGAAGGACATGAGGAACTGGCCGCGGCGGAGATGAATCTGAACTGGGCCTGGAACACGGCAGAAGGAGAGCTGAAGCGGGCGCTGGCGCTGAATCCGAACCTGGCGCCGGCGCATGCGGCGTATGCGTTCTATCTGCTGCGCGTTGGGCGGGCGGCTGAAGGATTGGCAGAGATTCAGCGCGAGCTGACGCTCGACCCTGTGTCCGGCCGTTCCTTCATGAACGCCGGTTTTGCCTACTACTTCGCCCGGCGGTATGACGAGGCGCTCCGCTTTATGCAGCGGGCCTATGCGCTCGAGCCAAACCCGGCAGATTTCTTCTTCCCTTACGGGGTGATCTATGCGGAGAAGGGCGACTATGCGAAAGCGGCGCTCGACTTCCAGCAACTGGGCGACCAGCCGCATGCGCTAGGGCACCTGGGCAATTTGGATGCGCGGATGGGCAAGCAGGCGGAGGCGCGGGCGATCCTGCCGAAGCTGGAGCAGCGGGTGGCGAAAGACGGGCTGGGCCGGTACGAGATTGCGCTGATCTATGCGGGGCTGGGAGACAAGGAGCAGGCTTTTGCGTGGCTGGAGAAGTCGTTGGCGTCGCACGATAAGGGGATGACCTATCTGAAGATCGATCCGTGCTTAGATCCGCTGCGGCGTGATCCGCGCTTCGGGGATCTGGTGCGGAGGGTGGGGCTGGCGTTTTAGGGCTGTGCCATAGGCGGGCCGGAGGCGTCTAAGAGAGGGTGATTTCCGGCCCATTCGCATAGCACGGAACGTGTAGGGAGGCGGTTGGGGGCCGTGCGCTATCATTTTCTGAACAGGTGGTCCATGTCCAAGTCTTTCCAGCGGTCGATCTTCGGCGTGTCGTTGCTTCTTCTTCTGTTCACGGTGTGGGGTAGCGTGCGCTCCGGCGTGCGTGCCGACCAGAAGGACGGAGCCTATCCGGAGATGGAGGTTTACAGCGAAGTTCTGAACAAGATTCAGAACGACTATGTTGTGGACCCGAACATGAATAACGTGACGGTGGGCGCGTTGCATGGCCTGCTGGAGTCGCTGGATTCGGATTCGAGCTATCTCACGCCCACGGAGTACAAGCTCTACAAGCAGCACCAGAACGAAGGCACGGCCCAGGTGGGGCTGAATGTCTCGAAGCGTTACGGATATGCCACGGTAGTGTCGGTGGTGCCGGGCAGCGCGGCGGAGAAGGAACAGATTCAGGACGGCGATCTGATCGAATCGATCGAGGGAAAGTCGACGCGGGAGCTGTCGCTGGCGATGATCCGGCTGCTGCTGGAGGGCCCTCCGGGATCGAGCGTGACGATTTCGGTGGTTCGGCCGCGGAAGCCGGAGCCGGACAAGCTCACGATGACGCGGAGCGCCGTTCCGGTGCCGCCGCTGAGCGACCAACTTTATGAGAACGCGAGCATCCTTTACATCAAGCCGAACTCGCTGACCAAGGACCGCGTGAACGAGATTGAGAGCAAGCTGAAGGGTCTGGGCAAAGGCGACGAAAAGGAAACGAAGAAGGTGCTGCTGGACCTGCGCGATGTGGCAGTGGGCGATGAGTCGCAGGGCATCCGGCTGGCGAATTTCTTCCTGCAGAGCGGGACGATTGCGACGCTGAGCGGGCAGAAGTATCCGACCGAGACGTTCACGGCGGAGAAGTCGCGGTTCCTGACGGCGGTGCCGCTGGTGGTGCTGGCGAACCATGGAACCTCCGGGCCGGGCGAGATTGTGGCAGCCGCGATCATGGACAATAAGCGCGGCGACGTGGTGGGCGACCGGACCTTTGGGGAAGGGTCGGTGCAGAAGACGATGGAGCTGCCGGATGGCTCAGCGCTGATTCTTTCTGTGGCGAAGTATGCAGCGCCGGACGGGAAGAAGATCCAGGACGAAGCAGTGCAGCCGAATGTGGTGGTGGCGTCAAACGACGATGACGGCGACAACCAGCCGGCGCAGAAGCGCTCGGACGATCAGCTTGATAAAGCGCTTGAGGTTTTGAAGGCGAAGGCTGCCTGAGGGTGCTTGCCGCACGCGCGGGAGCGCCTGCGGCGCGATTCGCTGGGTTCGCTCTCTTTGGCCGCTCACGCTGCACGGCGTTGACGACCAGGCAAAATGCAGGTTCTTCGCTACGCTCAGAATGACACTGCAGCGGGAGCGGGCCTTGCATCTACCTGCTGCAATCGCGTCGCCTCCGTCACACGGCACCTGCACTGCTCGGAGTGCTATGCTCGGGCCGAGCGTCACTGATCTGTGCCATTGACTCAAAGCTCGAAAACCAATGGACCGCACCCTGTTTCCGGCGGCGGATTTCGTGCACCTCTGAGCCGGCATGTGCGCTTACGTGGGCGGCGCAAGGTGGCGGGGTCTGTCGCGTTGCTGCTGCTGGTGGTGCTGGCCGCGGCTGCGGGTGCACTGGGTGGCCTGACGCTGGTGTATTCGGTGGACCTGCCCCAGGTATCGGAGCTGGAGCACTACAGACCGCTGGCAACCACCGAGCTGTATGACGTGCATGGGCAGATGTTCGGATCATTCGCGATGGAGCGGCGGACGGTGGTGCAGTACGACGATTTTCCGCCGGTTCTGCGCGAGGCCGTAATCTCGATCGAGGACAAGAACTTTGAGAGCCACTGGGGCGTGAACCTGTTTCGCGTGCTTGGAGCGGCGTATCACGATCTGACATCGCGAGGGCGAGCGCAGGGCGCTTCAACGCTGACGATGCAACTGGCGCGGAATCTTTTTCTGTCGCCGGACCGGACCTTCCGCCGGAAGCTGCAGGAGGTCTTTCTTTCCATCCAGATCGAACACACCTTCACCAAACAACAGATCTTCACGCTATATGGGAACCAGATCTACCTGGGGCATGGCGTGTATGGATTCGAGGCGGGGTCGGAGTACTACTTCAGCAAGCCGGCGCGTGATTTGACTTTGCCGGAGGCAGCGGTGCTCGCGGGATTGCCGAAAGGGCCGATGGCATATTCGCCGATTCTGAATCCGGAGCGCGCGTTCCGGCGGCGGAACACGGTGATCAACGCAATGCTGGAAGATGGCGCGATTACGACGGCGCAGGCGAACGAAGCCAAAGGCGCGCCGCTGGGACTTCATCTGGCACCGCCGCCGAACAGCATGGCTCCGTGGTTTGTGGAAGAGGTGCGGCGGGCGCTAGAGCACCAGTTCGGCACAGAGACGGTGCACGAGGCGGGGCTGAAGGTGTACACCACGATGGACATCACACTGCAGCAGGTGGCAAACCGCGCGGTGCTGGATGGGCTGGCTGCGTATGAGCGGCGCCATGGATGGCGCGGACATCTGCTGAACGTGGTTGCGGCGGGCGAATCGATGGAGAGCTTCCGGCATCCGGACTGGACCGAGCCGATCCGGCAGGGCGCGTATTTCCATGGGATGGTGATCGGGATTCTGGACGGCCGGGTGACGGTAAAGATCGGCAATGCGCGGCTCGGATTGCTGGCGGATGACTGGGCGTGGACGGGGGAGAAGGACCCGGCGAAGCTGTTCAAGATTGGCGACATTGTGTACGTGAAGATCGAGAGCGCGCCGACGGACCCGGTGCTGCGTGGGTCCCTGGAGCAGGATACGGGCGCGCAGGCATCGCTGATGGCCGTGGATAACGGCACGGGCGAGGTGCTGGCGATGGTGGGCGGGCGCGACTTCAATCTATCGCAGTTCAATCGCGCGACACAGGCGGAGCGGCAGACGGGCTCGTCGTTCAAGCCGTATGTGTATACGGCCGCGATCGAGAACGGCGCGAGTACGCAGGAGTTGATTGCGGATTCGCCGGTGACGTTTCAGACTACAGGCGGCCCATACACGCCGCATGATTATGAGCCGAACTATCTGGGTAATATCACGCTGGAGAAGGCGTTTGCGGACTCGCGCAATATTCCGGCGCTGCGGCTAGCGGAGCGCGCAGGGATGAAGAAGGTGATCGAGGTGGCGCATCGCTTCGGGATTACGCGGGACATTCCGCCGTATCTGCCGGTGGCGCTGGGCTCGGTGGAGGTCACGCTGGCGCAGCAGGTGGCGGCGTACAGCAGCTTTCCCAATGACGGCGTGCGCGTGACGCCGCATCTGCTGCGGCGGGTGACGAGCGCGGACGGCGCGCCGATCTACGAAGACCACGCCGAGGTGAACGAATCGACGAATATGCAGACAGCGCGCACGATGATGACGCTCTTCCGGCAGGTGACAACGAGCGGCACCGCGGCGGCGGCGAAGGCGCTGAACCATCCTGT
>DASVAI010000460.1:0-3567 GCA_036376445.1 Acidobacteriaceae bacterium | reverse complement strand
CATCGAACGCCTGAGCGTCCAGATCGACGTCGAGCGATTCTCCGCCAACGACGCGCATGTCCACCTCACCGCCTCCATCGATAGCGACCACCCCGACGAGTTGCGTCTCTCCGTCTTTCAGGATGCGGACAGCCCCGTCATCGAAGAGCTTTCGCTCACCGCCACCATGGGCAACTTCGAGCGCCTGCGGCGCCTCTGGCTGCATAAGTGCATCGTCGACAGCCGCGAGCTTATGGGCAACTACACCGGTGACGCATTTGCCGATCCGCCCAACTACCCGCTGCGCGACATGCTCCGCACCGCCGACGGCGACGCCATCGTCTTCGCCACTACCAACGAAGACAATCCATCATCCTTCCCCGGCACGCACAACGGCCACTGGCACGACCCGCTGCCAAAGCTCACGCAGTACTGGCGTATTCCTGCGCACGACATCCAGCCCGACCTGCGCGTGCGCGTCAACGGCCGCCGCGTCTACTGGGCCTCGCACGACCCTGTACCCGGCGGCATCGCCTATGAAAATTTCGACGTCCGCCAGCGCTATGTGCCCGGCCAGACTTCCATCTTCGGCATCACGCCAAAGAATCCATGGCAATTCGACCCACCCGTCCCCGGCGTAGACCCGCTGCCCGCATCCCTGGGCGAAGGCATCCAGCCATCGAAGCGCTGCTCGCTCTAGCCGAGTGAACCATTAGAGGGGGGTCATCCTGAGCGTAACCGCAGGTGGAGCGAAAGGGGCTGCTGTACCTTTCGTCCAATATCGGCGCGACCGTTTTCGCATTGGCATATGGGATTACGAGACTCTCGACGCAGCTTTTCCGTCAAGAAAAGCTGCACAGAATGGCTCTAAGTTGACCACGGCAAATGCGAAAGCGGGGAAGCGCCGCACAACCAGGCACTCATCAGCAAACAACTACACTCTGCCGATCATCGGATCGCTGACGCTGTCCTGCCCCGTCTCCACATGCCCAGCGAAGTGCCGCCGAAAACCCGGCCCGCATTCCACCACCACGTCATACCAGCCAAAGCTCTCGTTCAATAGAACCTTCTTCTCTATCTTTGCTCCGCCTGGCACCTTCACCCTGTCCACTTCATGCTTGTAACCGTCACGGATCGTTAGCTCCAGTGCATTTTCACCCGTGTTATGTAGCGTCAGCGTGATTTCCGGCAAAACTTCGCGGCTGAATTGTCCGAACCCGTAGCTCGCCTCTACCTCAATATCGGTCGCTGCTTCGGTAAAGCTCCCTTTCATTTCCCGGAAGAACCCATTCGGCCCATAGACCCACAATTCATACCCTCCATCCGCCGGAAAGCTGTCCCTCAACTCGTCCTTCGCGCCCACCGTGTAGCTCCACGGCCCACTCTTGCCGTCGCCCGAGCGCACATGAAACACCGCCCCCGCCATTCCCGCATTCTGAAAGCGCAACTCCACCGCACCCTTTTCCCGGTCCGCCCGCGCACTCACCGCGAGCAAGTAAGGCAGCGCGCGCGCTGGCCGCGTCCCCGGCTCTTGCACGGGCATCTTCTGTTCCGTCGGCGGGGCCGGCTTGTAATCCGGGTGCCGCTCTCCATCCGGCGGCCGGTACGCCACAGTGCTCGGCAACGGCGCCATTGTTCCCTCGTGCTTGCGGAAATCAAACGCCGATGTCAGATCGCCCGTCACCGCACGCCGCCACGCCGTGATATTCGGCTCCTCCACACCAAACCGCTTCTCCAAAAACTGAATCATCGACGTGTGATCGAACACCTGCGAGTTCACCCACCCGCCCCTGCTCCACGGCGAAATCACCAGCATGGGCACGCGAACCCCCAGCCCATATGGTCCCGCCGGATACTTGTCATTTCCCGCGAAAATCTCGTGCGTCGTCGGCACTGTCGAAACGCCATGCGCCCGCGTCATCGGCGGCATCGGCGGCACCATGTGATCGAAGAAGCCATCGTTTTCGTCGAACATCACGAACAGCGCCGTCCTGCTCCACACCTTCGGGTTCGCCGTTAGCGCGTCCAGAATCTGCGACACATACCACGCGCCGTAATTTGCCGGCCAGTTCGGATGCTCCGAGTACGCCTCCGGCGCCACCACCCAAGTCACCTGCGGCAAGCGATTCCGCTTCACATCCGCGGCGAAGTGCTCAAACAGCGTCCCGCCTTTGCCGATCTCTGTGCCCGTCTTCGCCCGCTTCGCCAGCGGCGTGTGCGCCGCCGCCTGCTGATAGCGCGTGAAATACAAGAGCGAGTTGTCCCCGTAATTGCCGATGTACGGGTCCTTCGCCGAGCCCCATTCCGTCTCATGCGAGAGCCCGGTCCCGATGTCCTGGTACACCTTCCAGCTCACGCCTGCACTCTGTAACCGCTCCGGATACGTCATCCATCCGTAGCCGCTCTCTTCGTTGCCCACCGCGGGCCCGCCGGTCGCGCCGTCATTGCCTACCCACCCCGACCACATGTGATAGCGGTTCGGGTCTGTCGGCCCCAGCAGCGAGCAGTAGTACGCATCGCACACCGTGAATGCATCGGCCAAGGCATAGTGGTAAGGAATATCGCTGCGCGTCAGGTGCGCCATCGTCGTCGCGCCCTTGCTCGGTACCCAGCGGTCATGCCGCCCATCGTTCACCGCCGCGTGCGTCGTCGTCCAGTCGTGCGCCAGGTCTTCCAGAAACGTCAGCCCCAGTCCCGCCTCACTCGATTCCGGCGCCGGCGGATGAAACGGCAGCACGTATCCATTGCTATCCTTCTGCGGCTGCTTCCATACCGGATCACCCGAAGCCAGCCGCACCACCCGCGGATCGCCAAAGCCGCGCACCCCGCGCATCGTCCCAAAATAGTGATCGAACGAGCGGTTCTCCTGCATCAGGAAAATGACATGCTCCACGTCGCGGATCGTTCCCGTCGCGTGATTCGCCGGAATCTCCAGCGCCCGGGCAATGCTCGCAGGAAACGACGCCGACGCCGCACCCGCCGTCAGCAACTGCAAAAATGCTCGCCGATCCATCCCCATCCGTTCCCCCCGAACGATATTACGACCGAGTCTCGCTCATCACTTGCGAGATTTGGCAAAGCGTAGGACTGCATTTATGCATGCCGCACGAGAAAACCGGGTGCCCCATTCTGGCGGAGCCAGGCTGGGCTAATTCCCTCACAATCCGTCGACCCGAAGGTCCACCATTTCGACCCACAGGCCCTCGGCTCTGCAAGTCTGTAAAATGAAGTCGAGTTCATTCCTCTGCTCAAGATCTCTGCTCCAGGAGAAGCACCATGATCAAGCTCACACCCGGCAAGCTCGCCGGTCTCAAGTCTGTCTCGGATAAACGCGGCGTCATCGCCGCCGCCGCCATGGACCAGCGCGGCTCCCTCCAGAAGTCGCTTGCTAAGGAAGCCGGCGCCGCCACCGTCCCTACGTCCGCGCTCGAAGAGTTCAAGACCCTCGTCACCTCCGTGCTCACGAAGCACGCCTCCGCCATCCTGCTCGACCCCGAGTTCGGCCTCCCCGCGAGCAAGCATCGCAATGGCAAGGGACTCCTGCTCGCCTATGAGAAGACCGGATACGACGCCACCACGCCGGGCCGC
>DASVAI010000450.1:0-9071 GCA_036376445.1 Acidobacteriaceae bacterium | reverse complement strand
CGCGCACCGCGAGCAGAAGCTGGCGGCGCTAATGGGCATCGAGGGCGGGCACTCGATTGAGAACTCGCTCGGCCTGCTGAGGGACTACTACCGGCTGGGCGTGCGCTACATGACGCTAACCTGGTCAAACTCGAATGACTGGGCTGACTCGTCCGGCGACATCAACAATCCCAAGGTGCACCACACGCAGGAGGGGCTGACGGAGTTCGGCAAGGACGTGGTGTACGAGATGAACCGGCTGGGCATGATGGTGGACATCTCGCATGTCTCGGACAAGACGTTCTATCGCACGCTGATCCTGAGCCGCGCACCGGTAATTGCGTCGCACTCTTCGTCCCGTGCGCTCACGAACGCGCCGCGAAACATGACGGACGAGATGCTACGCGCGCTGGCCAACAATGGCGGCGTGGTGCAGGCGAACTTTTATTCGGCATTTATTTCCGAGAGCTGGCGGAAGGCGTGGGACGCGCAGAAGCCCGAGCGGCAGGCCGCGCAGAAGGCCGCCGAGGAGAAGGCCAAGGCGGAAGGCAGGCCGATGACCTATTCGCAAGAAGACGCGATCGACAAGGAATGGGCGGCGAAGATCCCACGTCCGCCGCTGAGCGATCTGATCGACCATATTGATCACATGGTGAAGGTGGCGGGCATCGATCACGTGGGCATCGGCTCGGATTTCGACGGGATTTCCTCGGCGCCGGAAGGCATCGACTCCGCGGCAGACCTGCCGAAGATTACAGCGGCGCTGAAGGCACGCGGCTACTCCGAGGCGGACTGCCGGAAGATCATGGGTGGCAATCTGCTTCGCGTCTTCGCGCAGGTGGAGAAGGTGAGCAAGGAACTGCAGGCCGAGGAGAACGGGCGGCCGAAGATCGGCGAGACGCAGCCGTTTCACAAATAGGCGAGCGTAGGCGATCTGGGCCGCAGACGTTCACGTCAATCAGCGGCGATTTCTGGAACAGCGGCGCTTCTTTTCGGCCACACCGTATCGCTGTCGTCAACGAGAGATGTCTGGAAAAGCATCGCCCATGCGTTGGCGATGTTTCTGCGGATTAGCCGGAGCCTGCGGGAGAGAGTCATGCGCTTCACCTGTGGGAGACCTGGCTCGATGATGACCCCGGGGCCGTCGGGTGTCACGAACGCTGCGCGCACACTCCTACCCCAAGGTCACTTCCCGCGTGTTCCCACCGGCGCATCCGAGGAAATGATTCACTTGCCTGTTACAGATTGATAACAACAGCCCGGCGGTCTACACCCAGGCGGCCGCCGGCCGCATAACCGGATACAGCTCCGCTATATCGCGCACGAACTGCCGCACACGGGTGCGCATAGCCCGCAGCGCCCAGACGAAGAGCATGCGGCGTCCCCAGCGGCGGCGCAAAAGCCAGCGGGTGACATAGAACATGACGACGCGCTTGATGTATCCCATGGGAATCCTCCTGGGTTGGTGAGATGCGATGTAGACGGGTGCCGCGCGGCTTATTGCATTCCCGTCCGGTGGCGGACCCGGAAGCGCTTGGGATACTCTGACTCGTTGGACTTATTCATGCCACTTCTCCGCCGCTTCGCTCTCGCGCTTGTTCTCTCCACTGCAATCGCTTCCGCACAGCAGACCCCGCCCACCGGGCAACCGGCTCCTGATGCCCAAGGTGCACCTGCGCAGGAGCTGCCCGATTCGCCGGGCGCGCAGACGCCGGCGCAGGTAGAGCCCACCGGACCCACCGCCGTAATGGACACGAGCATGGGGCGCATCACTTGCCGGCTTTTTGACAAGCAGGCGCCGCAGACGGTGGCAAACTTCATCGGACTGGCCGAGGGCACGAAGGACTGGACCGATCCCGCGACGCACGACAAGGAGCACGGCAAGCGGCTCTATGACGGCACCACGTTTCATCGCGTCATTCCCGGTTTTATGGCACAGGGTGGCGACCCCATGGGCGACGGCTCGGGCGACCCTGGATACTTCATCCAGGACGAGATCGATCCTTCGCTGATGTTCAACGTGGCGGGCCGATTGGCGATGGCCAACTCCGGTCCGAACACGGACGGATCGCAGTTCTTCATCACGGAGGAGCCGCAGCCCTCGCTCAATGGTCACTACACGATCTTCGGGCAGTGCGATCCGTCGTCGGTGCTGGTGGTGAAGACGATCACGCGCGTGGAACGCGATAGGCGCGACAAACCGCTGACGCCGGTGGTGCTGAAGAAGCTGACGATTGTGCCCGCAGGCCAGCCGCTGCCCGCCCCGCCGTCGGCCGAGGCAGCACCTGCGGCGAGCGCGCCGCCTGCGCCGCCGGCTCTGGCGACGCGGCCCAACTGAGTTTCTCATTACGTAACCAAGGAGAGCACAATGGCACGAACCCCCGGCACCTATGCCACATTCAAAACCACCGAAGGCACAATCGTGTGCCGATTGTTTGAGAAGGAAGCGCCGAAGACAGTGGCGAACTTTATCGAGCTTGCCGAGGGCAAGCGCGAGTGGACGCACCCGACGACCCGCGAGAAGTCGACGAAGAAGCTTTACGACGGCACGGTCTTTCACCGCGTGATTCCCGATTTCATGGTCCAGGGCGGCGACCCTGCGGGCAGCGGCATGGGAGGCCCGGGCTATAAGTTCGAGGATGAGACCAAGGGCTCGCCGCACAAGTTCGACAAGCCGGGCAAGCTGGCGATGGCCAATGCCGGCCCGAATACCAACGGCTCGCAATTCTTCATCACGACGGTCGCGACGGATTGGCTGACCGGCAAGCACACCATCTTCGGCGAGGTGGTGGAGGGGCAGGACATCGCCGAGAAGATCACCCGCGTGCCGCGCGGCGCGCAGGACAAGCCGAAGACGCCGGTGGTGCTGGAGAGCGTGACGATCGATCGCGTGGCTTAGAGCGATTCATAGAAACCATCAGAGGGCGAGGCTGCGGCTTCGCCCTTTCAATTAGTAGCCACGGTTATACTGGCGACCATGCTTGCCAGCTTACTTGCACTTCTGGTCATTTTTGTTTCTCTTCAAGCGGCAAATACGCAGCACATGAATTCTCCAGAAGCGCCGTGCCGTCACGTAGTTATAACGGTAGAAATGGCTAATTGCTTTGCGCATGCCCGCGAGCGTGCTGATCACGATTTGAACGCCTTTTATGAGCAGGTCCGAACGAAACTCCCCGATGAATTTCCGTACTTAAAAAAGCAGAGCGTGTATGGGTTCAATTTCGTGATGTGACTTGTAGCACAGAACGGGATTTTTACGAGGGCGGCACCGCTGCTCCGGTGGTTTACCAAGCCTGTATGGAGGAACAGACGCGAATGCGTGTAAATGACCTCAAAACAATGTACAAGTGGCGCCTGGAGAAATTCGCGCAATAGGCTGATTTTATGCAATTCACCAAACGCCTACGCGAGGGAGTCCGTATCGGCAAGATCACATGCAGCGTGCGCATCTGGCAGAGCCCACGCGTCATCGTCGGCAATCGCTACCGGATGGAAGAGGGCGAGATCGAGATCGACTCGATCACGCCCATCGGTCTGCCCGATATCACGCCGGAGTTGGCGCGGGAATCAGGCTTTCTCGGCGTGGTCGATCTGCTCAAGGTCGCGAAGCATGGTAAGGGCGAGAGGATTTATCTGATCCGGTTTCACTACATTCCTCCGCGGAAGACGCGTCCGAGCACCAGAAAAGCGAGGCCGTAGCCTCGCTTTTTGTTCGAAAACCGAATCCTAGACCCCGATCACCGCGCAGAGCTCCTTCACCGCGTCGGCGCTCTTCTTCAGGGCCTTGTCCTCTTCGGGTGTGAGCTTGATTTCGATGATCTGCTCGAGGCCGCGCTCGCCCAGTTTGCACGGCACACCGATGTAGTAGCCGCTGATGCCGTACTCTCCCTGCAGATACGCAGCGCAGGGCAGGACTTTTTTCTTGTCCTTGAGGATGGCTTCGACCATTTCGACGGCGGCCGCCGATGGCGCATAGAAAGCGGAGCCAGTCTTGAGGTGCTTCACGATCTCGGCGCCGCCATCGCGGGTGCGCTGGACGATGCGCTCGATGGTGGCCTGGTCCATCAGCTCGGAGATCGGGATGCCGGCGACGCTGGAGTAGCGCGGCAGCGGCACCATGGTGTCGCCGTGACCGCCGAGCACGAACGCGGTGACGTTTTCGACCGAGACCTTCAGCTCCTCGGCGATGAAGGTGCGATATCGCGCCGAATCGAGCACACCGGCCATGCCGATGACACGCTCGCGGTTGAACTTGGACTGCTTGAACGCGGCCTGCGCCATCGCGTCGAGGGGATTCGAGACAATAATCAGGATTGAATTCGGGGCAACAGCGGTGATCTTGTTCACCACGTCCGACATGATCTTGTAGTTGGTCTGCAGCAGGTCGTCGCGGCTCATGCCCGGCTTGCGCGGGATACCCGCCGTGATGACGACAATGTCGGAGTTCGCTGCGGCGGCGTAGTCGTTTGAGCCAATGACGTGCACGTCCCGCTTCTCGATCGGCATGGCTTCGAGCAGGTCCAGCGCCTTGCCCTGCGGGATGCCTTCCACTACGTCAATCAACGCAACGTCCGCCAGCTCCTTGGCGGCAATCCAGTGTGCGGCGGTCGCACCGACATTTCCTGCTCCAACGATCGTTACTTTCTTGCGCATGTCTCTCCTGTCTTGTTCGCCCGGACGGCGAATTCATTTCATGTTCTCAATCATTCGGGAGGCGAACTCGCTGGTCTTCACCTTGGTTGCACCCTGCATCTGTCGCTCGAAGTCATAAGTGACGTACTTCTGCTGGATGGTCTTCTCCATGGACGACTCGACCAGCCGCGCCGCCTCGTTCCAGCCGAGAAAATCGAGCAGCATCACGCCCGAAAGCATGACCGAGCCGGGATTGATGACGTCCTTGTCCGCGTATTTCGGCGCAGTGCCGTGCGTGGCTTCGAAGACCGCGTAGCCATCGCCCACGTTCGCGCCGGGCGCGATGCCGAGGCCGCCCACCTGAGCGGCCGCGGCGTCGGAGATGTAGTCGCCATTCAGGTTCGAGGTGGCAAGGATGCTGTAGTCCTCCGGCCGGATGATGATCTGCTGGAAGATGGAGTCCGCGATCCGGTCGTTGATCATCACCTTCTGCTTCCAATTGCCGGCTCCGTGCGACTTGCCGATCTTTTCGATGACCGACTTGATCTCGGCGTAGAGCGCTTGCCGGAAGGCATCGTTGCCGAACTCGAGGCCTGGCTCGATCATCGCGGCGTTCTGCTCGATCGTGAGGTTTGGGTCCGCCTCCAGATTTCCGAGGATCCAGCTTTCGCGCTCGGTCACGGTCTGGTCGCGGAACTCCTCCGTCGCGACTTCGTAACCCCACTCGCGGAATGCGCCTTCGGTGAACTTCTGGATGTTGCCCTTGTGCACCAGCGTGACGGTCTTGCGGCCGTTGTCGATCGCGTACTGGATGGCGGCGCGCACCAGGCGCTTGGTGCCGGTGATGGAGATTGGCTTGATGCCGACGCCGGAGTCAGCGCGCACCTTCTTTTTGCCGCCCATTTCGTTGTTGAGGAAGTCGATCAGCTTCTTTGCTTCCGGCGTGCCTTCGCGGAACTCGATGCCCGAGTAAACGTCCTCGGTGTTCTCGCGGAAGATCACGACATCGAGCTTTTCCGGGTGCTTCACCGGGCTGGGCACGCCGGTGTAGTACTTCACCGGACGAATGCAGGAGTAGAGATCGAGCGTCTGGCGTAGCGCCACGTTCAGCGAGCGGATACCGCCGCCGACCGGCGTGGTGAGCGGGCCTTTGATGGAGACGCGCAGATCACGCGCGGCATTTACGGAGTCGTCGGGCAGCCAGTTCTGGAACTGCCGGAAGGCCTTTTCGCCGGCGAAGATTTCAAACCACTTTATGCTGCGCTGGCCGCCATACGCCTTCTGCACTGCGGCGTCGAAGACGCGCTGCGATGCGCGCCAGATGTCGCGGCCTGTGCCGTCGCCTTCAATGTAAGGAATGATGGGGTGATCCGGGACCTGATACTTGCCGTTGACATACTGGATCGCTTCGCCGCCCTGGGGTAGGGCCACGCCGTTGTAGCTCTTCTGCATGAGGACCGGGTGCTCCGTGCGCTGGAATGCTGTCAGTACTTCGATCTTTCACGCTAACATCCTGCGCGGCTGGCCGCAACGCGGCGGGCAAGCGGAAAAAGCAGATCCTTCCGCTGCACGCCTACGGCGCTCCGGTCGGGGATGACGAATTCAAGAAAGGGAACGGTATCATCATTCTTCAGAAAAAGAACCGGGAGAAAATGCCGATGCTCTCTGCCCTTCGCCGCTGGATTTTGCCGCTCCTCGCCATCATCGCTGCCTCTGCATTCGCGCATGCACAAGCGCCGGTACGGGTGGCCATCGTGGGACTGGTGCATGGGCACGTTGCAGGATTTCTGCCGCAACTTCCGAAGCATCCGGAGGTGCAGCTGGTCGGTGTCTCGGACCCGGACCCCGCGCTGCGTCAGAAGTACGCTGCGGAGTTTCATCTGGACCCGAAGATCTTCTTCCCCTCTGAAGAGGCGATGATCGAGGCTACGCATCCGCAGGCGGTGCTGGTGTACACATCAGTCGCCGGACATCGCCCGGCTATCGAAATCGCGGCAAAGCACCATATCGCTGTGATGGTGGAGAAGCCGCTGACCATCTCGCTCGAGGATGCGCTGGCGATCCGGAAGATCGCTCGCGAGGAGCACGTGCCGGTGCTGGTGAACTACGAGACCACTTGGTACGCCTCAAACAAAGCGGCCCATGACGAGCTCGAATCAGGCAAACTCGGGCCGCTGCGCAAGCTGGTGGTGCACGATGGCCACAAGGGGCCGGCGGAGATCGGCGTCCAGCCGGAGTTTCTAAAGTGGCTCACCGACCCGCAGCAGAACGGCGCGGGCGCGCTCTATGACTTCGGCTGCTATGGCGCAGATCTCGCTACATGGCTGATGAAGGGTGAGGCGCCGCTCACGGTCACGGCCGTGGCACAGCACTTGAAGCCGGAGGAGTATCCGCATGTGGATGACGAAGGCACCATCATCCTCGCGTATCCGCATGCGCAGGCCATTCTCCAGGGCTCATGGAACTGGCCCTTCGACCGCAAGGACATGGAAGTCTACGGCGCTACCGGTTACGTGAAAACGATCAAGAACGACAAGTTGCTGGAGCGCGTCGCGGGCGAGAAAGAGGCGCAGGAGCACGAGGCAGCGCCGCTGGCTCCGCCGGAAGACGGCTCGCTCGATTATCTGGAGGCGGTGTTGAGCGGCAAACTGAAACCGCAGGGCGATCTGACGGCTCTCGATACGAACGTGGTCGTCATGCAGATTCTCGATGCAGCGCGCACCTCAGCGAAGACTGGGCGCACGGTAAAGCTGACGCCGCTGCCGAAGTAGCCGCGGATTTCCGGGAACTGCCGCGCTGCGCAGCCCGTATCGCAACACGAGAGGCTCTCCCATGGAAACCCTGCGGCAGGACATCGCCTACGCTCTGCGCCAGATGCGGCAGTCCCCTGTGTTCACGCTGACCGCAATGCTGACGCTCGCGCTCGGCATCGGCGCAACGACGGCGATCTTCTCGCTGATCAACACCGTCATGCTGAAGTCGCTGCCCGTGGTGGATCCGGCCAGCCTGTACCGCATCGGCGAGGGGCAGGACTGCTGCGTGGAAGGCAGCCCGCAGGAGAACTGGGGCATGTTCGCGTATCAGTTCTATCTGCGGATGAAGCAGAACACGCCGGAGTTCTCCGAGCTCGCGGCCTTCCAGGCAGGCGGCTCGCAGGTAAGCGCGCGGCGCGGCGAGAGCGATCGCATTGCCAAGCCACTGCGCGGCGAATTCATCAGCGGCAATTACTTCGCCACCTTCGGGATCAACTCCTTCGTCGGCCGCACCATCGTTCCCTCGGATGACAAGCAGACCGCCGCGCCGGTCGCCATGCTGAGTTATCGCGCGTGGCAGCAGCAGTACGGGTCCGATCCAAAGATTGTGGGTTCCGCCATGATCCTCGACGGGCACCCGTTCACAATTGTCGGCATCACGCCGCCGGGTTTCTTCGGCGAGACGCTGCGCAGCGACCCGCCGGAGGTCTGGATTCCCATCGAGCAGGAACCCCTGTTCCGCGGCAAGAACTCACTGCTGCACGCCTTCCCTGCGTGGGTTCGAGTGATCGGACGGCTGAAGCCGGGCGCATCGCCGAACGCGGCGCCGGAGCGCCTGACGAACCTGCTGCGCGTCTGGTTGGTGAACGAAAGCGGGATACCGGCCGAGTGGATGTCAGGACTGAAGCAGCAGCTTCCAAAGCAGCACATCAAGGTAGTGCCGGCGGGCACGGGCGTGGGCGTGATGAAGGCGAACTACGCGGACAGCCTGCACATCCTGATGGCGGTGTGCTGCCTGGTGCTGCTGATTGCCTGCGCCAACATTGCGAACCTGCTGCTGGCCCGCGGCACAGCGCGCCGGGCACAGACGGCGGTGCGGCTGGCGCTGGGCGCCAACCGGAAACGGCTCATCCGGCAGTCGCTTACTGAGAGCATCGTGCTCTCGGTCTTTGGGGGCGTCGCCGGGCTGGCTGTCGCCTACCTCGGCGTGAAAGCGATTGTGGCGCTTGCCTTTCGCGGCGCGAAATACGTCCCCATCGACGCAGTGCCTTCGCTCCCGGTACTGGGCTTTGCGTTCGGGCTCTCGCTGATCACCGGCGTGCTCTTCGGCACCGCGCCGGCGTGGTTTGCCTCCCACACCGATCCGGCGGAGGCGCTGCGCGGCGTGAACCGCAGCACGCATGATCGATCGTCGCTCTCACAGAAGGTGCTGGTCATCGTCCAGGCGACGCTCTCAGTCGTGCTGCTCACCGGCGCCGGACTTCTGACCCACAGCCTGGCCAATATGCAGAACCAGGACTTCGGTTACGACTTGAACCATCGCGTCACCATCAGCCTGATGGCGCCGTTCTCGTCCTATTCGCAGCCCAGGTTGGATGCGATGTATCGCGAGCTGCAGGACCGGCTCTCGCACATCCCGGGCGTGGACAGCGCGGCGCTGGCGCAGTACACACCGCTGCAGGACAACTGGGGCGAGATCGTGATCCG
>DASVAI010000445.1:0-4215 GCA_036376445.1 Acidobacteriaceae bacterium | reverse complement strand
ACAACTGCGTAGAGAGGGACCGCACTCATGCCCTTTGACCCCCGCGCTGTTGCCAATCGCCTGCTCGAGCTGGGCCGCGAGCGCAACATCACCATCGATCCGATGAAGCTGCAGAAGCTCATCTACTACGCGCATGGCTGGCATCTTGCGCTCACCGGCCGGCCGCTGCTCGATCGCTCCGTTGAGGCCTGGCAGTACGGCCCCGTTCTGCCCGATGTATACCGCGCCTTTCAGCGCTACGGCGCAGATCCCATCAACGAGCCAGCGCGTTACGCTGCGGTCGACGGCAACAAGATGGTGCTGCGCCGTTACAAACTGCCGGCTGCAGACCCCGACGCTCGCTATGCGGATCGAGTGATGCGTCGCATCCTCGAGCAATACGGCAACTACTCCGCCATCGAGCTCTCCATGATGACGCACGCCGCGGGCACACCCTGGGCCGAGGCTTGGAGCGACAACCCGGGCAAGCGATACATCCCCATCCCAGACGCGGAGATTGAGGACTACTTCAAGTCTGTCCTCAAACCGGTGGCCGCATGAGCACCGCGCCTCAGCTACCCAAAACCGAACCGGACCCCGAAACCCTCACCGATAGCAGCGCCGCGGCGATCGCTCCGCGTGTCGCTGCAGAGATCACGCCCGGCCTGGCCACCGCGATCGCGGAACGGGATCAGTACGACGACGCGCGCAAGGCGCAGTTCCTCAGCTTCCGCCAGTGGCTCGTCCCCAGCCTCTTCGCGCTCACCGTGGTGTGGCTGGTATTCGTCGGCTGCATTGTGCTGCGCGAGGAGGTGCTCCACGGCAAGCTGTCGGATGCCGTAGTCATTGCCCTGCTCGGCACGGCGACGGCAAACGTCCTCGGCCTGCTCGTGATCGTGCTGAAATCCATCTTCCCCCTGGATGTCGATCGCGGCGACTCCTGATTCTCACTGGCTTTCCTGCTTGTCTCGGTTCTCGCTTGCCAGTATCCTCGCGTCATCCGCAGCCCTTGAAAGGGAAACCACATGGACCCGAACAGCGTCGGCATTGATCCGCACCTCGCCTACCTGATGCCCTTCTTCGGCATCGCCATTCTGATCGGCATCGCAATTGTGCTCATTCCCCTGTGGCAGATCTGCAAGAAGGCCGGATTCACACCCTGGCTCGCTCTGCTGGTCTTTGTCCCGTTCGGCGGTCTCATCCTGCTTTATGTTCTGGCCTTCGCGCAGTGGAAGGTCGTCCCCGTCCCTCAGTACGGCGCCTATCCGCCGGCAGTGTATCCTCCGGCTTATCCGCCGGCTGCGTATCCTCCCGCGGCGCCCCCGCCTGCCAATCCGGCCGATCCCAATTTCCGCGGCTGATTCGCAGTTACGAGATCGCCGTTCGCAGCGCCGTTTCCACCGCTTCCTTCACCTGCGGCAATGCTTCATCCATCCATGGCGCATGCCGGTTGTCCTTCACGCTCGCCCATATCTTCCGCTTGGTCTCGCACAGCGTGAGTTCCAGTGTCCCCGGCTGGATGCCGCGCTTCACATGCCAGTGAATGCATCCCGGATGCTGCTGCTGGCTGAATCGCGTCGAAACCCGCAGGCCGCAATCCTGGCACGCCTTCTCGATCAAAGCGGCAGCGCCGCGAAGGTTCGAGCTCTGCGGCACGTCGAACTCAGTCTCGGTCATCGCACTCCTCCGCTGCGGCGCAATGCCGGTCGGCCCATGGACCGGGGAGTATGAGCTTACGGCTTTCCTGCAGAAATGTTCTAGCATCTTAGAGAACTTCTATGCCCAGATCGCAAGAAACCCCACGCGTCCGTTTTGCTCCCTCTCCCACCGGCTACCTGCACGTAGGCGGCGCCCGCACCGCGCTCTTCAACTGGCTCTTCGCCCGTCATACCGGCGGCACTTTCATCCTGCGCATCGAGGACACCGACTTCGAGCGCTCCTCCGAGGAGATGGTAGAAGGCATCCTCGACGGTATGCGCTGGCTCGGCCTCAACTGGGACGAAGGCCCATTCTTCCAATCGCGGCGTCTCGATCTCTACAAGGCCACCGCGCAGAAGCTGCTCGACTCCGGCCACGCCTATCCGTGCTTCTGCACGAAGGAAGATCTGGAGCACCGCCGCAAGGTAGCGTCCGAAGCCGGCAAGCCGCCCATGTACGACCGTCGCTGCAGCATCATTGACCCCGCTGACGCCGGCGCGCGCCGCGACGCCGGCGAGCCAGCCGCCATTCGCTTCCGTGTGCCCGAGGGAGGCGTCACCACATTCGATGACGCCGTGGTCGGCCGCATCGAATTCGCCAACAGCGAGATCGAAGACTTCGTGCTGCTTCGCTCCGACGGCATCCCTACGTATCACCTCTCCGTCGTCGCCGACGACATCGATATGCGCCTCACCCACATCATTCGCGGCGCGGATCACATCTCCAACACGCCCAAGCAGGTGCTGCAATACCGCGCCCTTGGCGCACCGCTCCCCATCTTCGCCCACGTGCCGCTCATCCTCGGGCCGGACAAGACCCGCCTCTCCAAGCGACACGGCGCCACCTCCGTCACCGCCTATAAAGACATGGGCATCATGCCCGAGGCCTTTCGCAATTTCCTGGCGCTGCTCGGCTGGTCACCCGGCGGCGCCGGCAAGGACACCCAGGGCCGCGACCGTGAGCTCTTCAGTTCGGATGAACTCATTCAGCTCTTCTCGCTCGAAGGCATCTCGAAATCAAACGCAGTCTTCGACAACGACAAGCTCGCCTGGTTCAACACTGAATGGATTCGCCGCTCCAGTCCGCAGGAACTGCTGCCGCTGATTCAGGCCGAGTGGGGCAAGAACGGCTTTCTCCCCACGCGCAGCGAGCCGGAAGTCCTCGCCGCGATCGATCTGGTCAAAGTCCGCGCCCGCAGCCTCACCGACTTCGCCGGCTCTTTTTGTGCCTACTTCAGCGATACATTCACGTTCGATCCGGCGGCAATCGCAAAGTTCCTCAAGGATTCCACCACCCGCGACCTGCTCGTCGAGCTGGGCGGCCGCTACAGCGCGGCAACGGAATTCACCAACGCCTCTACCGAGCAACTGCTTCGCGCCTTTGCCGAGGAAAAGGGGGTAAAGCCCGGCGTGCTCATCAACGGAGCGCGCGTCGCGCTCACCGGCCAGGCCGTCGCCCCGTCGCTCTTCGCGGTCATGCTTCTGCTCGGCAAGGAGCGAGTCGCCAGCCGCCTCCAATCGGCACCCTCGATCGACACACCCGCTCTGCGCGCGGAGGCGCCGCAGTCTGCTTGAATCCTCGCGAGGTTTATAGCGCACGGCTCGCCGCGCTTGAGGCCGAGCGCAATCGTCTGGCTCGGCGTGACCGGGTCTTCGGTCTCGCCAAGCTGGGCTCCGCCGTCGTAGCCATTGCGATTGCCATCTGGCTTGCACGCGACCTTCCGGCATTTCTCGGATGGGCGCTCGTGCCTGCAATCCTCTTTGTTGCGCTTTGGATCGCGCATGAGCGCCTCCTTCGCGCGCTCGACTCATCCACGCGTCTCTCGGGCTTCTATCGGCGCGGCCTGGCACGTCTCGACGATGCGTGGGCAGGACAAGGCGACTCGGGCCAGCAGTTTCTCGACAGTCGGCATCCCTACGCGCGCGACCTCGACATCTTTGGCAGCGGCAGCCTGTACGAACTCATCTCGCAGGCCGCCAGCGCCCCCGGCCGCCACACACTCGCCGAATGGCTGCTCCACGCTGCGCCTGCCGAGGAAGTCCGCGAACGCCAGCAAGCCATCCAGGAACTTGCGCCTCGCCTCGACCTGCGCGAGACGCTCGCGCTCGCCGCCGGCGACGTCCATGAGGGCACGCCTGAGGCGCTCCTCCGCTGGGCCGAATCGCGCGAGACAACCGTGCCCCGCTGGCTGCTCTACGCCGCGCCGCCTCTGGGTGTTCTTTGGCTCGCCGCGCTCTTCTATTGGGTCGCCGCCGGAAGCTTTGACTGGTTTGTTGCGCTCAGCATTTTCAACGTTGCGCTCACCAGCCGCTTCATCGGTGCCATCCGAGAAGCCGCCACGAACGTGCTGCGGATCTCCGAACTGCTCGGCCCGCTGCATCGCGTCGTCGCCGTTTATGAAGGCCAGCCCTTTCAATCGCCGCGCCTCGCCGGGCTCACCGCCGCTCTCCGCAGTGAGGGCCTGCTTCCGTCTCGCGCCATTGCAAAGCTCGAGCGCAATCTCCAGTGGCTCGAATCCACTGACAACTGGTTCGTCAA
>DASVAI010000428.1:0-3352 GCA_036376445.1 Acidobacteriaceae bacterium | reverse complement strand
CGTTGGCGATGGTGGTTTGCGGCAGCGGTGCAGGTCTCAGTGCACAGACGCAAGCTAAGACGACGCCGAAACCCGCGCCTCGCCTGGTACTTTGGGTCAGCTCGAACGCCTGGCCTGATGGCGCCGAAATTCCCATGACTTATGCAGCGCATGGCGAGAACAAATCGCCCGCATTCGAGTTTCATTGGAATGTCGGGACGCAGCCGGCATCGGCGCCGGAGAACCTGCAGAGTTACGCTGTGATCTTTCATGACATACAAAACTCAACCAACAAAACCACGACGGACACGCTGCATTGGACGGCCTTCAACATCCCCGGCACTGCAAAAGGATTGCCCGAAGGATTAGGGTCTGGAGACCTGCCGGATGGAACACGCAATGGGCCGGGCATCGCAGCGCGCAATGGAAAGACTCCTGCGTATTTTGGTCCAGGCGCCGGCCCGGGGCCGCTGCATCATTATGTATTCGAATTCTATGCGCTGGATACAAAGCTTGATCTGCCGGCGAACACGACGCGAGAAGAGCTACTCAAAGCGATGGACGGCCACGTAATCGGGAAGGCGGCATGGTTCGGACGCTTCCATACGCAGGAGCACTGAGAGCGTCGAGCGAAAATGGCAGTATGGGCCGCTTAATGCGGGCCGCATCGAGAAACATCGAGAATCAAGGAGAAAATCACGATGAAATTGGTGAGAGCGGGGTTGCTTTTTTTGCTGGCGTCGGCGGCGGTTTGGGCCCAGGTGAATGCCGGCGAACAGAAGCCCGAAGCCAGCTTGCCCTTCACCATGACCACCGTGGCCACGTTTGAATTGCCCTGGCGGATAGCCTTCCTGCCGGATGGCCGCATGCTGATTACCGAAAAGGTCGGGCCCGTTTGGCTGGTATCGCAGCAAGGACAGAAGATCCAGGTTCACAATACGCCTCCAGTCTGGTGGGAGGGGCAGAACGGCATGCTTGGCGTGTTCGTCTCGCCGCATTACGCGACCGACCAGAGTATCTACCTCACCTACACCGAGCCGGGCGATTATGGCGGCGGACTGGCGCTGGCGCGCGCGAAGCTGCACGCAACCGAGACCTCAGCTCTCCTGCAGAATTTTGAAGTGCTGTGGCGGCAGATGCCCAAGGGCAAAGGCGGCCAGGAAGGCGCGGCGGTCGCCTTCTCACCCGACGGCCAGTATCTGTTCCTCTCGGTTGGCGAACGGCAGCGCTTTACGCCCGCACAGGATCCCAACTGGCCCGCCGGCAAGATCCTGCGCCTGACGCTGGATGGCAAGCCCGCACCCGGCAATCCCAACTACGGCAAGACCGGCGCTCGCACGATTCCGCTGATTGATCCGCCCAGCGATACCGAAGCCGCGAAGACTGCGAAGGTGGTGAGCATGTATACGTTTCCTGGCCCAAATCTGACGCCGGCTGAAACGTGGGCGAGCGGCGTCCGGACGCCCTACGGCCTGGCATTTGCACCCAACGGGGAATTGTGGGAAGTGGAGCACGGCCCGCGTGGCGGCGACGAACTGAACCTGATCGAGAAGGGCAAGAATTACGGCTGGCCGCTTGTGTCATATGGCCGGAATTACAACGGCGTGCCCATTCCTAATCCGGACACGCGGCCTGACCTGACGAAGCCGGTGATCTATTGGGTGCCGGTAATCGCGCCGGGAAATCTGATGTTCTATCACGGAACGCAAACTTTTCCGCAATGGAACGGCAACGGCTTCATCAGCGGCTTGGAGAGTAAGTCGCTGAACCGAATTATCTTCGACGGCCATGGCGGCGCCAAAGCCGCAGAGCGCTGGGACGTGGGCCGCCGCATACGCGATGTGGAAGAGGGTCCCGACGGCTCGCTCTGGATGCTGGAAGACGCGAATCCCGGCGCCCTGATCCATGTGACACCGCGAGCCGTAACACCGCAAACGGTCACTTCGCGTTAGCGATTCCCGTTACGGCAAATTGAAGGCCGGTTTCACTGACTTTTGCCGGTCAAGTGGTGCTGAGATCCAAAAAAGACATCATCAAGGCGGCGTATGCCGCATTCAATCGGCGCGATGTCGATTCAGTTCTGGCCCTAATGGTTCCCGATGTGTGCTGTAAGCCCGTACGAAAATCGAAACTATGGTTAGCATTCAGCCGATTGGATACGTGCGGAGCCCATTTCGCGGCACAAAAGAGATTCCTAGAGGTCTGGGCGCAAAGCACGATGCGGAAGGCGTCCTCGAAATAAGAGAGGAGCTTGAGGCGGGGCTTACCGATATCGATGGATTCTCTCATCTGTTCGTGATCTGGGTATTCGACCGGTCCGAAGGTTTCGAGTTGCTTGGTACGCCGCCCGCCGATAACCGCTCACACGGGGTATTTGCGACCCGCTCACCCAGGCGGCCGAATCCTATTGGCTTGACGGTTGTCGAACTTCTCGATCGGGACGGTCCACGGCTGCGCGTTCGGGGAGTTGACATGCTTGATGGAACTCCGATTCTCGATATCAAGCCATATCTATCAAGCGTGCCCATGGAGAAGCTACGGCGCGGCTGGCTGGAAGAAGCAGAGGCGAGGACGCGGTTAGAGTCTTGAGCGCTCGCGTGGCGCCGAGGCCGCCGGTACCAGCCGCAACTTCTCCGGGTTGCGCACCACGTACAGAGCACGGATGACATCGCCCTCAATGTCGAACGCGGCAGTCTGAACCGGTCCTTCGGGCCCGTCGATGATGAGACCGGGAAGATCATTGATGAGCGCGAAGCGTAGTGTGAAGTCGTCGCGCCATCCTTTGCGCGTGGCGCCGATTAGAAACCGCGCGGCACGGCCGGCACCGTCGAGTACGTTCAGCGCCGCCGGCATCTTGCCGCCGCCGTCCGTTACAACATGGACGTCGCTCGCGAGCAATTGCATCAGGCCATTAAGATCGCCCGACTGTGTTGCAGCCACGAATGCGGACATGAGCTGCGCGTGTTTTGAACCGACCTCGCCCGAACGCACCGACGGCATGGCAGCTCCGCGCGGCCGTACTTCGCGCACGTGCGCACGTGCACGGGCGGCGAGCTGTCTGCAAGCAACCTCGCTGCGCTCCAGGGTTGTGGCCAATTCGCTGAACGAGAAATCAAATACATCGTGCAGCAGGAAGGCGGCCCGCTCCAGCGGCGAAAGCCGGTCGAGCGTCAAGAGCAGCGCTATGGACAAATCTTCGGCCAACTCCGTGCGGCTGTCGGCCGCGAGCGCCGCCGTATCGACCACAGGCTCAGGCAGCCAGGGGCCGACGTACTGCTCGCGCCGCGCGCGCGCCGAGGTCAGCATATCGAGACAAATACGCGTCGTCGTGGTCATTAGAAACGCTCTTGGGTCCGATACTTTTTCGCGGTCG
>DASVAI010000424.1:0-31641 GCA_036376445.1 Acidobacteriaceae bacterium | reverse complement strand
CACTAGCTTAAAGACTGGCCTAAGTCCGATCTTGTAACGAAGCGCTCGCACCTCGTCTGCGCCTGAAGATGCATCGAGATGCCAGACGTCGGCGATGCGCGCGTCGGAGATTCCCATACGTTTCGCCTTGCGCAGCAGTCCAGAGTCGGCGGCCTCCCGCCCTGCTTCGCCGAGACGCGCAATCGTGTCGGTGATTTCTTTCAATTGATAAAGGAACCACGAATCGATAGCTGTCACGCGCGCGACGTCGCGGATAGTCATGCCGGTGCGGAACGCATACCGTACATAATCCAGTCGTTGCGGCTGCGGCGTGACCAGCCTCTGCATCAGCCGCCGCGGTTCTATTGTCTCGGACCCGACGCGTTTGCCTGTCTCAAGCGAGCGCAGCGCCTTCATCATCGCTTCTTTGAAGGTGCGTCCAATGGCCATCACCTCGCCGACCGACTTCATCTGCGGGCCAAGGGTTTCATCGGCTCCCGGGAATTTTTCAAACTGCCATTTCGGCACCTTCACGACCACATAGTCGATCGTCGGCTCGAAACAGGCGGGCGTCTTGCGCGTGATGTCGTTTGGGATTTCGTCCAGCGTGTAGCCCACGGCGAGCCTCGCTGCGATTTTCGCAATCGGGAACCCTGTTGCCTTCGAGGCAAGCGCCGAAGATCGGGAGACACGCGGGTTCATCTCGATCACGATCATGCGGCCTGTCTGCGGATTCACCGCGAACTGCACATTCGATCCGCCGGTCTCGACGCCGATCTCGCGAATCACGCGCATCGCCGCATCACGCATGGCCTGGTACTCGCGATCGGTCAGAGTTTGCGCGGGGGCGACGGTGATGGAATCGCCGGTATGGACGCCCATCGGGTCCATGTTCTCAATCGAGCAGATGATGATGACGTTGTCCGCGAGATCGCGCATTACCTCAAGTTCGTATTCCTTCCACCCGAGCACCGACTCTTCGATCAGGCATTCGTGCACTGGTGAGAGATCGAGACCGCGGGAGAGGATCTCCATCAGTTCCTCGCGGTTGTACGCGATGCCGCCGCCCGACCCGCCGAGGGTGAACGAGGGTCGGATCACAACGGGAAAACCGATCTTTGCCGCGAAGTCCAATCCGTCGCGCAAATTATTCACCAGCGAGGAGCGCGGCATGTCGAGCCCAATCTTCTGCATCGCGTCTTTGAAGAGCAGGCGATCTTCGGCCTTTTTGATTGCATCCAGTTTGGCGCCGATCAGCTCGACGTCATACTTCTCCAGAACGCCGGCGTCCGCGAGGTCAACCGCAAGATTCAGTGCCGTCTGACCGCCGACCGTCGGCAGAAGCGCGAACTTCCCTTTCCGCTTACCGTCTACGCCGGTCATCATCGCTGCTTCCTGGCGAATGATCTCTTCCACGTACTCGCGGGTTAGCGGCTCGATGTAAGTGCGATCCGCCAGTTCCGGATCGGTCATGATCGTCGCCGGATTTGAGTTCACCAGCACGACTTCGTAACCGTCGGCGCGGAGCGCCTTCACCGCCTGAGTGCCGGAGTAATCGAACTCCGCGGACTGCCCGATCACGATCGGGCCGGAGCCGATCACAAGAATCTTCTGAATGTCATTTCTGCGCGGCATGTCTCTCTCTCAATTTCCTGGTGCGCCGACCAGGCCGGCGAAATCAAAATCCGTCCATTTGCGGTATACGCGCTCGCCCGCGATGAAGTCCTGGTCCTCAGAAGTCAAATGCGGCCGTCCTATCGGACGCCCCTCACGGTCTGTAAAGCGTCCCGCGCCCTCCACCTTTGCGGTCTGACTGGGCGCGGTGATTGTGTGCACGTAAATCCAACGCTGGTCAGGCTCAGAATCGCCCGGCGTGTACCGGCTCTCGGAACGTACGACTTTGCCGCCTGTGTCTACGCAGGCGACGACGTCCCGGTTGAATTCGCCATCGTGATTCCACTGGTACACCGCGCGTGGCAGGCTTTTGAGCCTCCAGACCATCGCAACAGCTTCGATATCGGGCCGCCGCTCATGAAACTGCTCCCGAAGATCGTCAGTCACGTACCATCCTCCGCGCGAGTACAGCTCCACCGGCCGTGGAGGCGTCGCATGCAGGCATCGTGAAACGTAGCTGAGCGTTGCCTTGTCCGGCAGCCCATAGCGCAGGCCTGTTCCGGAACCAGCCGTTTGAGCTCGCAGCGTTATCGAACCGAAAACGACCAGAACTGCAGCGGTCGCAGACGCGAGTATGACGCTCACCCCTTGAACTCCTCCATCATCTTGCGGAAGTCGCGGAAGAGATAGTGCGAATCGTGCGGGCCGGGGCTTGCTTCGGGGTGATACTGCACACTGAACAATGGCAGAGAACGATGGCGAAGGCCCTCGAGCGTGTTGTCGTTCAGGTCCACGTGTGTCAGATCGACCTCACTCTCCTTGAGCGAATCCGGGTCGATGGCAAAGTTGTGATTGTGGGCGGTAATCTCGATCTTCCCCGTTTCCCTATGCTGAACCGGATGATTCCCACCATGATGACCGAACTTCAGCTTGTAGCTTTTTCCGCCCAGCGCGAGGCCGATCAGTTGATGGCCAAGACAGATGCCGAAGATCGGCTTCTTGCCGGCCAGTTTCTGGATGTTTTCCTGTGCGTAATGGAGCGGCTCCGGGTCACCCGGTCCGTTCGAAAGGAAGATTCCGTCCGGCTTCAACGAAAGAACGTCTTGGGCGGAGGTTCGTGCCGGAACGACCGTCACTCGGCAACCCTCGCAATTCAACATACGAAGAATGTTGTGTTTGATTCCGTAATCGTAAGCCACAACATGAAGGTTCTGTTCCGATGGCGCAGTCATTCCCGGAACTGCGTTGCCTGCGTGCTCCCGGCTCCAGATATACGAGTCTTTGGTCGAAACAACGCTCGCCAGATCCGTGCCGTCCATTCGAGGCTCCGCGTTCGCCTTCGCTATCAGCGCATCGGTGGTGGTGTCCTTGGTCGAAATCACGCCGCGCATCACTCCGTGAGTGCGCAGGTGGCGCACCAGGGCGCGCGTATCGATTTCTGAAATGGCTGGGACACCATGCCGTTCCAGGTATTCGTCTGCGACCTGCTCGGAACGCCAATTGGAACTGACAGGCGAAAACTCCCGTGTGACCAAGCCCTCAATGTAGGGTTTTTGCGCCTCGGCGTCGGCTGCGTTTGTGCCGTAATTGCCGATCTGCGGATTCGTCAGGACGACGATCTGGCCGGCATACGACGGATCGGTGAAGATTTCCTGATAACCCGTCAGGGATGTATTGAAAACTACCTCGCCCGCGCGCTCACCCGCCGCGCCGTGGCTCTCACCGCGGAAGATGCGCCCGTCTTCGAGCGCAAGGATGGCCTGCATCGCTGCTCCATAGCGTGGATTCAATCGATGTTAGCAGGTTTGAAAGGCAGAATCGACCGGGGCGATGCGAAGGAAAGCTCGTCGCGTGTTTACTCGACGACGTGCATCGTCTCGGTCGGCCAGTACACAAAGGCGGCCTTGCCGTAGATGAAGCTGCGGTCCACCGGGCCGAAGTCGCGACTGTCGCTGGAAATGGAGCGGTGGTCGCCCATCACGTAGTAGCAATGCGGCGGCAACACCACCGGTGAGACAGAGCGCGAGTCATGGAAGCGCTGCGGCACATAAGGCTCCGCTATGTGAACACCATTTACATAGACACGGCCATCATCGATCTCAAGCCGATCACCGGGCAGTGCGATGACGCGCTTTATGTAGCTCTTTTGAGGATCGCGTGGATAGTAAAAGACCACTACGTCGCCTCGGCTGATGTTTTCGAAATGGTAGACAAACTTGTTGATGAAGATGCGGTCCTGGTCGTGCAGACGAGGCAGCATGCTGGTGCCTTCCACACGCACGGGCTGATAGAGGAAGGTGATGACAAAAAAAGCGACGGCGAGCGAGACAAGAATGTCACGCGTCCAGACGACAATAGCCCGGCGACGGCTGCGGCGCGACCGTGCATCGAGCGGATGAGGACCGAAAGTTTGTCCTTCCTGCGAGTCCATTAGTTGCAACCAAGACCACCGGGCGGGCAGACAATGTGCGCAGGCTTAGCCAGCGGCTGCGCTTGCCCTCCACTAGGAATGTACTGCGGATTTCCCCGCACGTCATTGATTCCGTCCAGTTGCGAGGCCTGGAGCACCAGAGGCCGCTGCATCACCATCTCCAGGCTGGTGCCTTCCGGGATGATGACGTCGTTGCCGCGCGTCAGGAGTGTATAGATCACTCCGCCGGCCAGCCCCGCCAGTCCCCCAATCGCAGCCGCTTCTGCAGGATTGCCGGCGGCTGCCCCGCCGATGACGCCGCCAGTGGCACCGATCACGCCACCACGAGCGATGTCTCCGGCGTCTTTGCCTTTGCTGCCTGCCTGCTCAATCGTTCCCTCGTCTCCTTTGACAGATGCCCCACCGGAGCCAGGCAGATTGTTGACCGTCCCTGGAATGGCTACCACCTGTCCATTCGGGAAGATCATGGTGGTGAAATGCATCAGCAGCTTGGCGCGCCCTTTGACCCGCCCTGGACGCTCCACCATATCGACCACACCTTGCACATACACCCCAGTAGGAATAAGCACATGCGATCCAACGATCACCGGAAAGCTAGAAACCAGGTACACCCCGTCACCAGGCCGAGCCGTCTTCGTATTCACGCCGCTCTTCAGAGAGAGCAGGACCTTTGTGCCGGCAGGAACGGTATAAGTCCTGCCCGCGCCCTCCGTCTCCTGCGAGGCCGACGGAGCCTGATTGACTGGATTTGTAGGAGCCGATTGCGCGCTGGACAGACAGGGCGGTAACAGCAGCGCGATGCAGGTCAGGTGCGTTGCGCAACGAGACGGTTTCGACATTCGGGTGCCCACTTCGCTTTTATAGACGTATTTTCGTCATCCAGGATAGCGATTTGGTACATTGGGCAGCCACCGGCATGGCAACATCATGATGACCGCAAGTCACCACCGGAGTTGCATTGTCGCACCCTATGCAGTGCGAATTTCCGTTGACAACCGCCCTGCTGAACCAAGCGGTACGCGACCGCGTTTTTCCAGGCTGTGCGTTCTCGATCCTTGTGGATGGGTCGGAACGTCCCCTTTGGCAGGCGGCGGGCGCCGTCGGACGTTTCACCTACGAAATTAATTCGTCATCTGTTGTCCCAGATACCATCTTCGATCTCGCGAGCCTGACCAAGGTGCTGGCGACCACTCCGGCGGCGATGCTCCTGTATGACCGGGGCCTGCTTCCACTTGACGCACCGCTCGTGGAATGGCTGCCGGCATTCGAAGGCGCTTCTGCGGACCCGCGGCGGCGCTCCGTTAGCGTGCGCATGCTCCTGGATCACTCATCCGGGCTGCCCGGCTATGTGCGTCTGTTCGAATCAGCATCCAGTCGCGATGCATTGATAGCCGCCGCGTTGCGCCAGCCTCTCACCGCAGATCCTGGAACGCAGACGGAATATTCCGACATCGGCTTCATCATCCTCGGTCACCTCATCGAGACTATTGCAGGCGAGCGGTTGGATTCCTATTGCAGGCGGGAGATCTTCCTTCCTCTCGGAATGAGTACGACTCGTTATTGTCCTGATGAGGCACTGCGTGCTTTGATCCCTCCCACGGAAATCGATCGCAGCTTTCGCCACAGCATGATCCAGGGTGAAGTGCAAGATGAAAACGCTTCCGTGATGGACGGCGTCAGCGGACATGCGGGTCTCTTCTCGAACGTGGCCGATCCTCTGCGTTTTGCCTCATGCATTCTCGCAGGGGGCCTGACAGTGTCGGGCGAGCGATTGTTCACTGCGCAGGCAATTGCACAATTCGCGCAGGTCGCAAATCGGCCTCCCGGCACCTCGCGGGCGCTCGGATGGGATACGCCCTCTGCTCCTTCATCCTCGGGCAGCTTTTTCTCTAGGCATTCGATAGGCCACCTTGGGTTTACCGGAACCTCGCTCTGGATCGATCTGGAGGCCAGGCTGGCTATCGTTCTTCTGACAAACCGCACCTGGCCGGATCGGTCGAACCAGGCCATTCGTGCTCTCCGTCCGCGCTTTCACGATGTTCTGCGTCGAGAGATTTCCGCTGGAAACGGCGGATGAACCTGAGTTTGCGGCAACGCAATGGTCACAACTCCGGTAACCCCGCACCGCATTTTCGTGCATGGCCGCGTTGACCTGAGCGGTAAAATAGAAGTAAGGGACGTTTTCCGACGAACATGGCTACTCTGATTTCCGCAACACGCATGAACGGCACAGCAGAAGAAAGCAGTACACCGGTCGCATCTGAGCATGACATTCATGACTTGATGACTGAAAGCGTCAACTCTGCCTCCCAGGGCTTTGACACCAAATCCGCGCTCGAAATCGCGCGGATTATCAATCATGAAGACAACAAGGTAGCCGGTGCAGTCAAGAAGGCTTTGCCTGAGATTGCCCTGGTGATCGATGAGGTGGCGCGTGCATTACGCGATGGCGGCCGTCTCATCTATGTCGCCGCGGGATCGAGCGGGCGAATCGCTGCACTCGATGCCTCGGAGTGCCCTCCTGCTTACTCCACTTCCCCGCAATCCGTGCAGTACATCGTTGCCGGGGGCCCGAAGGCGGTAGCTTCCGCGGTCGAAGTGAACGAAGACTCTCCGGAACTGGGGCAACGCGATATCGCGCGTCGCCGCCCGACGCGGAAAGATGTCGTCGTCGGCCTTTCCGCTTCCGGGCGGACTCCGTATGTGGTGGGCGCCGTCGAATACGCTAGGAGCCGCGGCGCTCATACTGCCGCCATCACTTGCAATCAGAACACGGCTCTTGCCGCTGCCGCTGAGATCGCGATCGTTGCCGAAGTAGGGCCTGAGGTCATCTCCGGATCGACACGCATGAAGGCTGCTACGGCGCAAAAGATGATCACCAACATGATCACCACTGGTGCCATGACACGGCTCGGGTATGTATACGAAAATATGATGGTGAACGTGCACATGCACAATGCCAAGTTGGTGGAGCGCGGCATTGGCGTGCTGATGCGTGCTTGCAAAATCGACCGAGAGACAGCGGTCCAAACCATCAAGTCCGCCGGCAAGAGCGTGCCTATTGCTTTAGTGATGCTGAAAGCGGGCGTCGACAAACCGGAGGCCGTCCGCCGCCTGGCCAAGGCCGACGGCAATGTCCGGCTGGCCATCGAGGACACAGTCCTCGAACTCTAAAGGCGCCGTTTCCAGCGTGACCGATTGTCGCCCGATACTACTCCGGTACGCCGGCTACAACTTCCGTCCATTCGTGCCTGGCGCCCCTTTGATGCGACCCTCTCGAACCGTACACTGAAGAAACATCAGGAGTCCGCGAGTCGAGGAGTTCCCGGTTTCATGGAAAAGTTCGTCATTCGCGGCGGGAATCCGCTGCTTGGTTCTATTCGCGTTTCGGGCGCAAAAAACTCTGCACTGCCCTGCATGGCAGCCGCGATTCTCACCGAAGACGAGGTCGTCCTCGAGAACATCCCGCAGGTGCGCGATATCGAGACGGAGCGAAAACTCCTGGTTTCCATGGGCGCCGAGGTCGAATTGGGCTATGGCCGGGCGCAGCACCGTACCTCCATTTCCTGCCGCGTCCTCTCTGATCCCGTCGCAAAGTACGAAATCGTCAAGACGATGCGGGCTTCCTCGCTGGTTCTGGGACCACTGATCGCCCGCACCGGGCTCGCTCGGGTCGCCATGCCCGGCGGTTGCGCCATCGGCGGGCGCCCGATCGACCTGCACATCAAAGGTCTGGAAGCCATGGGGGCCGCCATCACCCAGGAACATGGCTATTTGGAAGCGCGTACAGACCGGCTGAAGGGCGCGCACATCCTGTTCGACAAAATCACTGTGACGGGCACAGAGGATCTGCTGATGGCCGCGGTCCTGGCCGACGGCGAAACCGTCATGGAAAATTGCGCGCGTGAACCGGAACTGACTGACCTTGCGGCGATGCTCGTCTCTATGGGCGCAAAGATCGAAGGAGCCGGCTCGAGCATCATCCGCGTGCACGGGGTCGAGAAACTCCATGGCACGCGGCATCGCATCAATCCTGACCGTATTGAGGCTGGCACCTTCCTTATAGCAGGCGCCATCACTGGCGGCGATCTCCGCGTGACCCAGTGCAATCCTGCCCATCTCAGCTCCGTCATTTCGAAGCTGCAGGAATGCGGCGCGCGGCTCGATATTGAAAGCGACTCGATTCGGGTTCGCAGCGAAGGAAGTCTGCGGGGTGCGGATATTTCCACCGAGGAATACCCTGGATTCCCTACTGACATGCAGGCACAGTACATGGCGTTGGCGACCCAGGCGGATGGAAGCTCTGTTGTGGTGGAGAATATTTTTGAAAACCGCTTCATGCACGTGCAGGAACTCGCGCGCATGGGCGCCAATATCAAAGTGGATGGACGCACAGCCACCGTTCGTGGGAAGACTCCGCTCTCATCCGCGGCGGTTATGTGCTCCGATCTGCGGGCCTCCGCGTCGCTTGTGCTCGCCGCGATGGTAGCTGAAGGCGAGACAATTCTGGACCGCGTGTATCACATCGATCGCGGTTACGAGCGCATTGAGGAGAAGCTGCGCGGCGTGGGCGCGGAAATTCGTAGGCTGGGAAACATTTTTGCCAGCAAGCCGTCCGCCTGACCGAGCCGAAGCTTCCTGCCCAGACGGTAGAATCGATGCAGCACCGAATGCCATCGCTTCCGCCAATTGCTTCGCCCAGCCTCTTCTCTCCCCGCCCAGTACGGGTGTGGGTAGTGTTGGGACTCTTCGTTATTTACCTGATCCTTTCCTTTGGGATCTTCTTTGAGTCGATAGCGCCGGTTGCGAATTTTTATATCGAGCCCCTGATTGCCAACGATTCCCCTACCTACTGGCAAGCAAGCGGCGTCCGGACGACTAACTTTGCAGACCAGGAGCAAACCGGAGCGGATGCGGGTTCGAATCTTTTCGGCCCCGTGCTCGAAGCCGAGGCGCTTCGAACGGACTTGAATGTCGCGCTGTTCAACACTTTCCTTTTTCTTTTCTGCCTGATCGTGCTGCGCGGGATGCCGGAGTTTGATCGAGCAGCATTTCTACTGCTCATGATGCTCAACCCTTTCCTGATTGCAGCCATCATCACGCTGAATAAGGAAATCTTTGCGCTGGCCGGCGTCGTGGTGTTCATCCGCTACACAAGCGCAAAGAAGTTCCGACTATGGTGGCTGGGTCTCGCACTCGTTCTATCGCTCTTTGCGCGATGGCAGCAGATGGCGGTCATACTCATCTATGTGCTCCTGGAATCCAGGATTTCGCCGGTGCGCGGACGGCCGCGCTGGGGTATTGCGCTCACCGTCCTGGTTTTTACAGTTGCTTATGCCCTGATTTACCGGCTTGCGCCTTTTGCGATCGCGTCTCTGCTGGCGCAGGCTGAAGCCGGACATACTGTGCTCATGCTCGACAATATCCAGGCTAACTTCGGCTTTCCCCTGGTAGCAATCCCGAAAATCATGATGAATTGCCTGGGACGCTTCGCCACTCCAAGCTATTTTCTGAATGGCTATCCATATGAGGACTTCACCGACTGGCGCGACCAGTTCTTCATGCACGCGCACACTTTACTTCTGAGCGCGCTGCTGCTGGGAATGTTCTTACGCGGCAAGCTCCGCCTGAAGCACCCAGCGGTGTACCTGCTGGTTCTCTACCTGCTCATGACGGCGGTCAATCCCATGATTCAGCCTCGCTATGAATACGCCGCCTACGTTCTGCTCTGCCTGGAAGCATCGCGCTATTTCCGGCTGGGCACAGAAGACGAGCTTTCGAATCATGCCCAAGGTGCTTCCCTGACGCCTTCGCTCAGTTGAGCATGGCGCTTCTTTCGGTCGAATCGCTGCATCGTACCTTCTGAGAGAGGCGAAAGATGGCCAAGACGGATGGTTCTGCGTTGAGAGAGCAACTGGTGGCGCTTCTGAAGGGCGGACAGGCGCATGCGACCTTGTCCGAGGCTGTGGCTCATTTCCCGAAGGATCGAATGAGTGAGCGGCCGAAAGGCGCACCGTACTCGGCATGGCAACTACTGGAGCATATCCGGATCACGCTTCGCGACCTCCTGGAGTTCGCCACAAATTCCGAGTACGTTGAACTGGATTGGCCAGGCGACTACTGGACGAAGACAGCCGGCCCGGAGGGAAATGAATCCTGGGAGAAAACGATCTCGGCCATTGAAGCGGACATGAAAACCTTTGAGAAACTTGTCCGATCCCCAGACAGTAATCTCTATGCTGCGATTCCCTGGGGCAAGAACGGAGAGACCCTGCTACGCGAAGTGTTATTGGCCGCAGACCACACCAGCTATCACGTGGGCGAACTGGTTTTCCTGCGACGCATATTGGGCATCTGGAAGAGCTGAACAAGATTGTTGCTGACGTTGTGGCGATTGCCTATCGCCAGCTAACGGCGAGCTGCCACCGCAGATGGCGTTGCGCGGTCTTGCGAAGAACTCGCTCGAACTCTTCGGTTTCCCTTAACACCTCCTGCGTCTCATTCCCCAGCGCAAGGGGATGATCGCGCAGAAAGTCGATCAGCGTACAGACGGTGATGAGTCCGTCTTCCGGCGCGAACCACTGTGGGGGAGGAAGGGTCTTTGCCCATTCGGGGTCGCCTGCCCCCTCTTCGAGCAGGAGCGCCATCGAGTTCTCATCCGCAGAGAAGAAATCGAGAATTGGCCGCACCCCAAGGCGATGCGCCAGTTTCTCCAGCGCATCTTCATTCCTTGCCAGCGCGCGACCGTTTACGAAAATATCGTAACCCGGGTCTTCACCTTCAACGACGATGTACATCGACGCAGCCACGCGAGCAGTGTACTCCAGGAAATATAAGATGCGGACCGCGGATTGCAGGTGCTCAGGCCTGAGTAATCTCGAATAATACTCCCTCGGCTTCGTCCCGATTTGAGAATGCAAACATCATCGCAATCAGGATCAGAATTTGGGGCTAGTCGCTATTCGGTGATTATTCGCGGGGGAAATCGGCAGCCAGAGCCTGCGCAGTCGAACATGCTTATGCGGCGAAATACCAAGTTACTTTGCAGCCAATAGAGGAGCAGATAAGGCAGGTTGCTGCAGATGCATTCCTCTGTCGCAGCAGAGGTACAAAGAAGAAGGGCCGCGCATTAGCGCGGCCCTTAGCAACTATTATCGGCGACCACCGCCGCCACCAGGTCCCCCGCGGCCACCGCGACCACGACGACGACGGCGACGATTTGGATCTGCCGATCCGCCCCCATTGCGTTCCGCAGTTGCGGGCGCCGGCGCATCGTCGGCACGGTTGAAGTTAGGCTCATTCTCCTCGTCGAACTCCGCCGGCTCCTCGAAGTCCTCGCCGCCCTCGATCATGATCGTGCTTGCGTTCGAGGTTGGCTGGCGCTCGACGCGCTCGGGACGCGGCGCACGCTGTGCCGGTCCTTCGCCAGCGCCCTCGGCGCCGGTCTCAGGCAATCCAAGCTTCTGCCGCTGCTCCTTCAGGAGGGCCTTGCGAGACAGCTTGATGCGGTTGCCCTCGATCCCCAGGACTTTCACCATCACCTGATCGCCTTCACGCAGTTCGTCCTTCACGTCCTTTACGCGATGCTCAGCGATCTCACTGATGTGCAACAGACCGTCGGTGCCTGGGAAGATCTCCACGAATGCTCCGAACTCCGCCAGCCGGACGACTTTGCCCAGGTAGGTCTTCCCCATCTCGGGAACTGCCGTCAGATCGTTGATCATACCGAGCGCCTTGTTCAGGCCCGTCTCGTCGCTCGACGCCACGTTCACGCGGCCAGTGTCGTCCACATCAATCTTGACGCCGGTTGCTTCGATGATGCCGCGAATGACCTTGCCGCCCGGCCCAATCAGATCTCGAATCTTGTCCGTAGGAATCTGCAAGGTATGGATGCGCGGGGCGAACTTAGAGCGAGTCTCGCGCGGAGCGGCAAGCTCTGCGTCCATCTTGTCCAGCAGGAAGAGTCGCCCATGGCGGGCCTGCTCCAGCGCCTCACGCATGATCTGGCCCGTGATGCCGCTGATCTTGATGTCCATCTGTAGAGCGGTGATGCCCTTGCGGGTTCCGGCGACCTTGAAATCCATATCGCCGTAGTGATCTTCCGCGCCGGCAATGTCCGTCAGGATGGCGTACTGTTCACCTTCCTTCACCAGCCCCATCGCTACACCGGCGACCGCTCCCTTGAGTGAGACGCCTGCATCCATCAGAGCGAGGCTGGCGCCACACACACTGGCCATCGAAGAGGAGCCGTTGGATTCCAGGATGTCCGACACGATGCGGTAGGTATAAGGCGACTCTTCTGCAGCGGGCAGCACCGTCGAGATGGCGCGCTCGGCCAGTGCACCGTGACCAATCTCGCGGCGACCTACGCCAGTCATACGTCCCGTCTCGCCAACCGAGAACGGGGGGAAATTGTAGTGCAGCATCAGCCGCTTCTTCTGCTCGCCCTCGTAAGTCTCCAGGCGCTGCTGGTCATCCGTCGTGCCCAGCGTCACAGTCACGAGCGCCTGCGTTTCACCGCGGGTAAAGAGCGCGGACCCGTGCGTTCTGGGAAGCACGCTGGTCTCAATCGTGATCTGACGAATTTCATCAAACGCACGGCGGTCCGGCCGGATGCGATCGCGAAGCACCTGTTCGCGGAAGATGCGCTCGCGTAATGCCTCGTAGTACTTACCCAGCTTCTTCTTCGCGTCTGCATCTTCAGCCGGTAGCTGCTTGGCGATTTCGTCCTTGATCTGCTTGACCAGCGCATAGCTCTCGGTCTTCGGATGCTTCTTGGTATCGAGGGCATCCCTCAGCCTCTCACCGACCTTTGCTTCGAGCTCCGCCGCATACGCCTGATCCACTTCGATCTGCGGAACTTCGCGCTTCGTCTTCCCTGCCTTGGCAACCAACTCTTCGATCGCAGCGCAGATCTTCTTGATCTCCACGTGGCCGAAATCGATGGCATCGACAACGATCTCTTCGCTTACCTGCTTCGAGCCGCTCTCGACCATCACGATGCCGTCCTTCGTACCGACGACCATGATGTTGAGATCGCTCTCGTGTCGCTCCCCATAGGTGGGATTGATGACAAACTGGTCGTTCACGCGGCCGACGCGCACTGCGCCAATCGGACCACCGAACGGAACATCGGAAAGCGCCAATGCGGCGCCCGCGCCATTGATCGCAATCACATCCGGATCGTTTTCCTTGTCTGCCGAGAACACGAGCGCGATCACCTGAGTCTCGTTGCGGAAGTTTTCCGGAAAGAGGGGTCGGATAGGACGGTCAATCTGCCGCGAGGTCAGGATTTCTTTCTCGCTGGGCCGTCCTTCACGCTTAATAAAACCGCCGGGGATTCGCCCGCCAGCGTAGGTGTACTCGCGATAGTCGACGGTCAGTGGAAAGAAGTCGATGCCCTCCCGCGGCTCCGCGGAAGCCACGGCCGTGACCAGCACAACGGTGTCGCCCTGCGACACCAATGCGGCGCCGGGTGCCTGCTTGGCCATACGGCCGGTTTCAATATTCAGTCGCTTGCCGCCGGCAAGCTCAATGGAAACTTCCTGTTTCATGAAATCCTCGATTTCTGTGCGATGCGAAAGAGCGTGCAGCCTTCTCTAGAAAGGCACGCCTCGCCGGTGGGGGGCCGCCGGTGCAGGTTATGATTCGCGCGCGACCTCATCTCGGCCGTGGCGGCGAGTGGGAGGGTGCGGAATGCTTGCGCAGTTTCAAGCCGGAGATGCCATGACCGAAACTGCGCAACGCGATCGCTGGAGGCGTGCGCTAAAAAAGGCAAGGTCGGTTCAGACTTACTTGCGAATGCCCAGTTTGCCGATGACGTCGCGGTAGCGAACCGAGTCATTCGTCTTAAGGTAATTCAGAAGGCGACGACGCTTGCTCACCAGCATCAACAGCCCGCGGCGCGATGCATGATCTTTCTTGTGGGTCTTGAAATGTTCTGTCAGTTCGCCGATCCGTTCGCTGAGAATCGCGATCTGTACTTCGGGACTCCCGGTATCTGTCTCATGGCTGCGAAAACGGGAGATCACCTCGGTTTTCTTCTCTGTTGCCAGCACGCTAACCTCTCTCTGCTCTATATCGAATCCACTCTCTAAGTGTCTTCCACAAGAGTAACATAGAGTAGCTTTCCAGGGCATCCTATCAATGCACTGCAATCTCCGTTTTGCCGCCCTCCCTGGGGTTGTTCTTGTCCAACAGAAAACTCAACAGCACCATGATCGCGGAAGCCGCGGCCAGCGCAAAGTACACATCCACATAACCCTGCGTCGAGGTCTGGGCCTGCAAATTACTGTAGATTCGGGCGGCTGCTCCGCCTGCGGCATTCGATGACCCTAGTCGAGTTGCGGAAAGCGCCCCGGTGAGCGAATGCAGTCGCTGCTGATAAACAGGATCGCCGGGATTTGCATGCTGAAGCAAGCTGTTCTGGTGAAAGGCTGTGCTTTCGGTGACGAAGGCGCCGGTGAGCGAGATCATGACTGACCCGCCGATGTTGCGCGCAAAGTTGATCAGCCCCGAAACCTGGTTGTTAAATTCGCGCGGCAGACCGAAGTATGCCGCCGTTGTGACCGAGATGAACACAAAGGGAATCGCAACGACTTGCACAATGCGCAACCAGGTAGCAAAACCAAAACTCATTCCCAGGTTCAGGTGAATCCCCGAGTACAGGAACGCGCAGGTGTAGAGGATGAAACCGAAGATGATGATGTTGCGCGCGGGAAAGCGCGAGATTGCCTGGCCGGCAATCGGAAACATGAAGAGCAAGACAACACCGCCACCGGAGAGTGCCAGGCCTGCAATCGTGGCCGTATATCCGAGCAACTGCTGGGTAAATTGCGGCTGCAGCACGGTCGATGCATTCAGGAGGCCGCCTGTAATCAGCATCAAAAACGAGCACACAGCAAAATTTCGGAACTTGTAGAGCCGCATCGCCATGATCGGCTCCTTCGCACCAGCCATTTCCCACCAGACAAGCGCGACGATCGAGATCGCGAACGTAATCGCATAGAAGCGGATCCAGGGCGAGGCGAACCAGTCCCACTCCTCGCCCTTGTCCAGGAAGATCTCGAGCGCTCCCATGGACACTACAAGCAAGACCACTCCCACGTAATCCAATCGCCAAAGATTGGATCGATCATGTTTCAGATATGGAGGATCTTCCACCAACCGTTGCACCAGCACGAGCGCGAGAATCCCGATCGGGACGTTGATATAGAAGATCCAGTGCCAACTGTAGTTATCAGTCAGCCAGCCGCCAATCGTGGGGCCAATCGATGGAGCAAGCACGGCAACGATGCCGTAGAGCGAGAACGCCAGGCCGCGCTGGCTGGGCTCGAACGAGTCTGCCATGATGGCCTGCGCCATCGGTTGAAGTCCACCACCTCCGGCACCCTGGATCACACGGAAGAGCAGCAACACCCCAAGAGAGGGAGCGAGCCCACATAGAAAGGAGGCGGCCGTAAAGATCACGATGCAGAGCTGGAAAAAGCTCTTGCGGCCAATCACGCTGGACGCCCACCCGCCCATTGGCAGCACCACCGCGTTTGCAACCAGATACGTCGTCAACACCCAGGTGCTTTCATCGCGGCTTGCGCCAAGTCCGCCCGCGATGTACGGTAGCGCGACATTTGCGATAGAGGTGTCGAGCACCTCCATAAAGGCAGCCATTGCAACGGTGACGGCAATTACCCATGGATTCGTTTTGGGTTTCCATGCCGTCATGGGAACTGTTGCTGCGGCTGCCGCCATCGACTGCTCGTCTCCTGCCGGTAAGGCTACGCTTTGGCGCAAGAATACGGCAGAAAGCGCGGCAAAGCCTGAGTGCTTTGCTCAATAGATGCAGAGTCGGCGTTTTCCGACTCTCCAATCAGGCGATGAAGGCACGCATCACCAGAGGCAGCAGGAGGAGGTTGTCGAGCGATTCATCTTTGCTTCTTCTGGTCCAGCTTCCCTGCCCACTGCAGGAATCGAAGCAACTGCCACTTCTCCTGCCAGAGAAATCGAAAGAAATCCCGTGAGGTGATGGTCTCTGCTTTCGAACCGGAATACGTCTCGATACGCCAGCGAAGGTAGTCGCTATTCCAGGGACGCAGACGATGTCCACGTGTCGCATTCCACAGGAACCGGACCGAGCTTGGCATTGCCGCGGAGACCCCGCCTCATTATAGAGGCGTGATTTCAGGATGACGCGTACGACATCGAAGCCAATCTGCCGTTACATCCGACTGAAGAGCGTGCCTTGCTGCTCGATGGCGACGATCACGGATTCCAGCGCGGTCTGCTGCGCTTGGTTAGTCGAGATTTTCGTCGCAAGAGTCGGCAGATCTGCCTGCAAGAGACTCGTCTGGTTTGCCACCAATTGAGTCTGTTCCTGCGAGGCATATGTGGAAGCGGACTGCAGGCGATTGAGCGAGCCGTCCAGCGATGCACGGTGAAGACTCACCTGAGACAGGGCATCTCCCAGTGCTGACGTCAGTGCGGTAGTTGAAGCTGTGTTGCCAGCCGAGAAACCTGCAATGAGAGAGTTCAGTGTACCGAGTAGATCGCCGCCCGCCGCCATGAATACCTGTTCCCCGGGCAGATTCGTTGCAATCGATTGACCGCCGGGTGTGCTCACCTGGTTCACGACCGTGTCACCTGAATACGAGACCGTCGCCGGGCTCGTTGAATTGTCGAGCGAGAAGGGCGGCACGCTGTTCTGACTGCCCGAGAACAAGTATTTCCCGGCATAGCTTGTGTTCGCCAGGCCAAGAAGTTCGTCACGGATGCTGCCGAGTTCCGCGGCGACGCTCGCTCGGTCACTCGCATTGTTCGTGCCGTTGTTGCCGGCTGTAGCTACGGAAATCGCTTTGTTGATCTGGTCCACAACGGAGCCCAGTGTCGAGTCCACCACCTGCATCCTGGCGGTCGTGGTTGCGGCTGTCTGCGTGAAGGTGCTATCTGACGCTATCTGGGCTGAAAGTTGCACGTTTTGCGCCGCAGCGATCGGGTCATCCCCCAGACCGATCAGCCGCACGCCGCTGGAGATCTGGCTTGTTAGACTCTGTTGCTGCGCTGCACTGCGGGAGAGCGCTACCGAAAGCTGCTGAATGTAGTTGGGATCAACGTTCATGAAGCTTCTCCGATAGGCTTTACGCCGAAACCGCGGTTTCTGTGCCCAGATTGATCGCGCTGCTGAAGACCGAATTCAGAATCGTGAACACCTTTGAGGCTGCCTGGTAAGACTGCTCATAGGTCTGCAACAGAACGGCCTGATCGTTCATGTTCACTGAGGACAATGCGCTCTGCTGCGACTGAAGCTGACTGAGCGATGCGCTTTGCGAGGCCTGCGTCGTGGTCGCCTCGCTCACCTTCGCGCCGATATTTCCCACAAGAGCGGCGTAGAAAGCAACTGGCGTCTGACCGCTTACAGTCGCTGCGGATGCCAGCGCCGCTATCGCCCTCGCATTGGAGCCATCTTGCGAGCCTGCGCCCGAGGCACTCGCGGCGATCCCGGCTGGATCGGAAAGAACAACGGAAATCGCCCCCGCCGCTCCAGTCACGCCACTCCCAAGCGCAAATATCGGCGAACCAGCGGCGCCGTTGGCATCCACTCCGATGGCCTGCTGCGCGTTGACCGCTGAACCGATATCCCAAGCCATCTGATCAATGTCCTTGAGCGCATCTGGAATATCGGAATCACGCGCCTCGAGCGCTCCTCCGATCTGTCCGCCGGCATTGGTGAGAGCCGCGGTTTGGTCGACCCCGCCGATGAGCAGATGGGTCACACCTCCGGAACTGCTGGTCTCGAGAGACGCGTTCTGGTCGCCCGCCACCAGCACAGCGCCGGAACTGGTGGTGATGGTGAGACTGTTGTTTTCATTCGTGATCTGATGAATGCCAATGAGCTGCGATAGTTGCTGCAGATCATACTGCCGCTGATCTTCAAGCGCGCCAGCATCCCCCATGGGACTGACCGAGCTGATCTTCGCGTTCAGATTGGCAATGTCGGTAGTCAACGAATTCACCTGTGTTACCGAAGACGCGATCGTCGCCTCAAGGCCCGAGCGCTGCTGATCGAGGCTTCTCGAGACCTGATTGAATGTCCCGGCGAGTCCCTGCGCCGCCGTGAGAACTCCAGTTCGCAGACTCGGATTGGACGGATCGGCGGCAAGTGATGAAAAACTCTGCAGAAATGCAGTCACCTGTTGCCCGATATCGGCCACGCTGCCCGAGCTCCCTCCAGAAGCGGCAATAGCTCCGGAAAAGAGTGACTGCAGGTCATTGAGCGCAGCGAGCCGCGTCGCGGTAGCAGACTGATCCTGCGCCTGCTGATCAATTCGCTGATTGAGAACACGATCGCGCTGTGATGCGACGCTTTGAAGCCGCACACCCGCCGCCTGCGTCTGTCTCCCTATCGTGACGATATCGGCAGTTCCCCACTGGGGCCTTTCCGTCGTGTAGCCGGGCGTGTTCGCGTTTGCAATGTTGCCGGCAACTACAGATATTGCTGCCTGGTCGGCTGACAAGGCTCCCGTCGCGAGGTTCCATGCCTGATTGAGAGATGCCATATATCCTCAACGTCCCGTGGGATTGCCATATCCGTCTCGCGGCATATATTGCCCTGGCTGCAATCCCAGCACATTCAGATTCGTTCGCGTTTGCCGCAGTAGACGGTCGAGCAAGAGAAGCTTCCAGGACAGGCGCGCCCGGTCCGCGGATGAAACAAGCAGCCGGGTGCCCCTTGTTTCCAAATCCCTACAAACACACGCGAGTCGTAGAAGAACTTCAGAGTCCATGTTCGAGAGTCCATCGATGACGCGATCGAGAACTCGTTCCATCTCCGAAACCGACTGAGACCATGAACTGTCCACCTCATTGCCTGCCATTCGGAATTCCTCAGCCGGCCACGCCGCGCAGGATGGCGTCTGCCAACTCTTGCGATGGAACCTGGTAACTGCCCGATGCAATCTTGTGCTGAAGAGACGCAATACGATCCTCACGCACATCCGGCATTTGCATGGCCTGGGCAAGCGATCTCGCCATCGGGCTGAGCCGGCTCGAGTCATCCCCCATCACCGGTGAAGCAGTTCCAGAGCTGCCGGATGTCCCGGCATCTGGGAGGCGCGGCGGCTGGACTACCGTGGTCTCCAGGTTCGATATGTATGTGGAACGATCGCGTACATCCATCGGGTGTACTCCTCAAGAGCTATATCGGCGGCATAGCCGAGAACTTGAGCTCTGACGCTTTCGTCTCTGCCCTCCCAGGATGTTCAAGCTGCAAGAGGATTCTGTTCGCGATACCGAAGCCCCCTCGCTCGGAGATCGCGCGCGCCAGGGATTCGGACGCAAACCCGGCCAGCGCACCGCTGCTTCCCGCCGCATCTTCGCTCGGTTCTCCAGTGAGCCCGTCGCTTTCCTCAAGTGGTTTCAGTAGCTCCGCCATGAGGCTGGCCTCGAACTCATGGGCGGATCGTTGCAATTTGGGATTTCCTCGCTCTGCGGTCATCGCAGCCACGCCTTGTGAGGCAGGATCTCGCCGTCCCACACCTTCCAGTTGCATCAGAGCACCTCCAGTTCCGCTTCCAGCGCACCCGCCTCCTTCATCGCCTGGAGGATCGAAATGACGTCACGGGCGCTGGCGCCGATGCCTTGGAGTTGTTGCACCAGATCGTCGACGGTCGCGCCGCGTTTCAGCACGATTTGATTAACCGGTTTGTCCTGGGCGTTGACCCGAGTCTCCTGCACCACCTGGGTCGTCCCGTTGCTGAGCGGGCCTGGTTGCGAGGCAGCGACGTCGCTGACGACATTCACAACCAGTCCCCCATGCAGGATTGAGACTGGCTGCAGGCGCACATTTCCCCCGATCACCACGGTTCCGGTGCGCTCGTTCACCACTACTTTCGCGCGGGGAAATGTCTCGATCTCAACCGCCTCCACGCGGGCCAGCAAAGCCGTCAGGTCTTCGCCCGACTGTGGATGCAAGTCCACCCGCCGACTGTCCACGGCATGCGCCAGCGGACGCTGGAGCTGAGCATTGATCGCGTCGGCCATCCGCTCGGCAGTACGGAAATCCGCCTCGTTGAGCAGGATTGAGAGCGAGGGCAGCCGGGAAAGGTCCAACGGCACGCCACGCTCCACAATAGCGGCCCCGGGAATGCGGCCGGTTGTCGGATGGTTCAGCAGTTTTGCATTTCCATTGGCTGCCGCCGCATAACCTCCCAACACAATCGGCCCCTGGGCCTGCGCGTATATTCGACCGTCCGGCCCGTAGAGTGGCGTCATTAGCAACAGTCCGCCGCTGAGGCTGCGCGCATCGCCTGCCGACGACACAGTGACATCGAGCTTGTTGCCGGACTCCGCAAAAGGAGGCAGCGTGGCAGCAATGAAGACTGCGGCCATATTCTGCACCCGCAGGGTGCTCGTACTCCCACTCGTGGGAACATTCACGCCCATGCGCTGCAAGGTTGATATGAGCGTCTGGACAGGAAAAACGGTCTGCTGGCTGTCGCCGGTACCACTCAGGCCCACCACGATTCCGTAGCCGACCAGTTGATTGTCCCGTATGCCTTCAATCGTCGCGACATCCTTGATGCGGACGCGATGCATTGCGGCATCCGTCCCTGTCTGGGCCATAGCAGGCTGACACACGAGTTGAAGCAGGACAAGGAGCAGAATCCCTGCGAGTCCCCCATTCCGTCTAAAAGACAACAAGGCGCTCCAGAAAGCGAACCAGCGGGTTCTGGCGGTACGTGTAGTCATTGATGATTCCCTTCCCTACCACTTCCAGTTCAAGATCGGTAACTGCAGTCGAAAGAACCTGATTATTGGCGTTCACGTCACTCGGCCTCACCAGACCGCGGAGGCGGATCATCTGTGTCTGCTGATTGAACGCGACCTGCCGCTCTGCTTCAATCACGAGAATGCCGTTGGGCAGTACGCTTACCACCTGTCCGCCAACGGTAGTGTTCAAACTCGAATTCGTAACGCTCTGGCCCTGCGCAGTGAGCGCGCTCGCCGAACTCTGCGAGAGCAGGTTTTGCAGACTGTTCGAGGCTGACAGCTTGGAAAAGAGCGAAGTGATCTGCGAGTTTGCACTGGAGCTTCGCGAGTTCTTTACCGCGCCATCTGTCGATGCGGAAAGCGCCTCTACAACGACAATCGAAATCAGATCGTGCGCACGCATCGCGCGGACATCGGAGGTCAGACGCGTGAACGCGCCATCCTCGCTCCAGATGGAGCCCATCGCGTGTGGTTCACTCTCGCTCTGCTGGCGCACCCGCGCGATGTAATCGGCGAGCGCGCGATCCGTCGCTCCCTGGATCGCCTTGCTGTTCTTCGCCGGCGATTTGCGCGCCCATGCAACATTCGAAACCGTAACCCCAGTCAGAAACACAAACAAGCCCATCAGGATATTTCTTCGGGAGGAGGAGAGTCTCATCGCCAGCCGCCTTTGCTGAGAGCGCCCGCTCCTGGACCGGAAACTCGTATTTCTACCAGCGCTCCGGTTACCGCAATCCGCGCGCGCACTCGATCGCCAGGCGCCCCAGAGCCTAACGCAGTAGCTTCCAGAGACATCTGGACGGCGCTTCCTTTCTCGCGCTGCAGCACGACGCGATCTCCTGCACGCACACATATGGGGCGTCTCGCCGAAACCGGCCTGTGATCGGATTCCGGATCGCCAACCCCTTCGAGCCGCAAGCGCGGCGGGGCCGCCGGATGTGCGGAGTCCGACAAGCGTAGCCAATGGAGTCCGGATACCGGATCGATTACCTCCATACCCCGCGCAACGCTCGGCGCGCCGGCAGCGCAGCGAACAAAGCCTGGAACCACAATCGCGAGAAGGATCAATGTCAGAAATACGTTCATCACTGTACGATCCATCCTCTTAGCGAGACATATTGTTGACTTGCGAGTACATGTCGTCGGCGGCCTTGATGACTTTGGAGTTGCTCTCATAGGCTCGTTGCGCGAGCACCATCTCGACAAACTCGCTGACGACATCCACGTTGGAGCTTTCGAGGTATCCCTGCTGTACGTGGCCAAGCCCCTGTGTGCCTCCGGGATTGTCGGTGACAGGATCGCCGGACGAAAGCGTGGCTCGAAAGAGGTTGCCGCCCATTGCTTCCAGGCCGCCGGGATTCGCGAACGTGGCCAGTTGCAGTTGTCCCAATTGCTGCGGATTCTGCTGTCCCGGAATTGTCGCGTTCACCTGGCCATATTGAGTAATCGTCACCGCTGTTGCATTGGGCGGAATCGTGATCGCCGGCTGCAACAAATCACCTGCCGCCGTCACCATCGTTCCCTGGTTGTTCAGGTGAAAGCTGCCGGCGCGCGTGTATGCCGTCGTGCCATCCGGGAGCTGTACCTGGAAGAATCCAGAACCCTCGATGGCGAGGTCGAGCGGATTGTTCGTCTGGCTCAAATCGCCCTGCGTCATGATGACTTCTGTTGCTGCCGATTTTGTGCCCAGCCCGATCTGAAGCCCGGCTGATACGGTCTGCGCACTCTGCGCAGCGCCTGGTGTCACCATGTTCTGGTAAAGCATGTCCTGAAACTGCAGCCTGCTCTGACGAAAGCCCGCAGTGGACGAGTTGGCCAGGTTGTTGGCAATCGTGTCCAGGTTGAGCTGCTGGGCGCTCATGCCACTCGCTGCTGTATAGAGTGCTCGTATCATTTCGCTCCTGCCTGTTCAATTCGCGGTGATGTCTGCATCTAGACTTTCGGTAAGTCCTCACTCGCCGCGCGATCAAAATCGTTATGGAAAACGGATAGTGCCTTTTGCATCATCTCGGCCTGACGCTGGATCAACATCAATTGCAGACTGCCGCTGACAATGTCCTGATTCGAGCCTTCCAACTCCCTCTGCGCAACGGAATACCCCTGCGCGCTTTTCAGAGTGCTCGCGTCCTTGACGCGATATTCATTCGAACCCTCGGGAATGAGCTGGACCGCCGGCGCAACGAAGACGCCCAGTTGACCGACCACTCCTCCATCGACTGAGACTGCCCCATCGGTTCCGATCGCTAGCGCCCCGTTTGGCATCGTGATTGGCTTGTGTGCCGTATCCAGAACCGGATTTCCCGCGCTGTCGACGAGGGTTCCGTCTGTGGTTCGCTGAAACGCTCCGTCGCGCGTGTAGCGCTCGCCATGAGCTGTCTTCACTGCAAAGAATCCCTGCCCCTGGATGGCCACATCGGTCGTGTTCCCCGTCTTCACCAATGCGCCCTGGCCCAGATCCACCTGGTCGCCACCGAGAACGCCATAGCGATTGACCGCGCCATTCAACTGCGAATCCCCCGCGCCTTCACCGGCAATCGCATCGCGAAAAAACTCGCGCTGCGCGCGATAGCCGTTCGTGTTCGCGTTCGCCAGGTTGCTCGAGGCGGCATCCAGCGCCTCAGTTCGCGCAAGCAATGCGGAATATGCTGCGTAGTAGCCGCTGTCCATCAACCTCTCCTGCCGGTTTACATTGCATGAAGAGGGCCATTTTCGCGGGCGCTCGTGGATGGATTTCTTAAGCTGCTCTAAGCAAGCGATTTCGCGAGAAGGGCCCCCGCGATCTCGTGCCGAAGCGGGAAGACTATATCGCGCATCGGTGGCGTTCTCCGCGCGCGTCCGGCACACCAGACTCTTAGCCACAGATGATCATGCAGGCGGACCAGCCGGGCGTCCGTCGGCTGAATCTGCTCAAGCAACTCCACGATACGGGCCACGACACCGTCCCGTCCCGGAAGGTGCAGCTCCGTGGAATCCACGGCATCGATATTCTCCGGACCCCACGCGCTGTCCTCGAGAAACGCGGCATGCACCGGTTCGCCAAGCATGTGTTCGAGCGCGCGGGCTGCGGCGTGCTCCGCGCGATATTTGCCTGCCAGGTAAAGCACGGCATCCGGACCTTGGCGAAGCAGAGCCAGTCCGTACTTACTGCGTAGAAGGGCCGGAACATGAGACGGCGCGAATTCGAGAGCCGGAATGCCGGAGGGCAAGACTGCGCAATTCCATTGGATTCCGAGCGCTTTGGTGATGGTCTCCTCAGAGATGCCATGCAATTGTCGAAGCCATTCGCCGATACGGCCGCTGCCGGCGCTTCGTTGCGCTGCAAGCGCCGCCTGTAATTCCTGATGGGTGATCCAGCCGCGGCTGAGCAAGATCAGTCCCAAGGGCATCCGCAGCGCCCGATCTGTAGCGGCGGGTTGCCAGTTCTCGATCTGGCTGCGCACTGCCTCGGCGACAATCTGCTCCATGCAGCGCGCGCTGCACGCCCACTCTTGCTCAAATCGCGGAAAGGAACGGCGCCGGAAGAGCTGAAGCCATCCGGTCGTGCAATCTGAATTGCCACACACTTCGGTCCATCGGGCGGAGACGCCGGTTGCGGCCCGTTTTGGAACCATCTCGAAGATGTTGCGCCTCACCCCGAAATAACCTCCGTGACTCTCAATCCAAACTTGCCCTGAACCAGCACCACCTCTCCACGCGCTACAACTTTGTCGCCGATGATCAGATCCACCGGATCGTTCACCTGCCGGTCGAGCGGAATCACTGCTCCGGGGCCGACCTCAAGCAGCTCTGCCAGGGACATTTCGCGTGCCCCGAATCGAATATTGGCCTCAAGCTCGATATCGAGCAGACCGTTCAGACTGTTTCCTTCCGCCATCGGATCCCTCTTGTCGATCGGTAGATTTATGCACGGCCCGGACGACTTTTCGCATGCGCGCGCAGCACGACGCGAAGCCTGGCCATGGCCGAGGAATGGAGCTGCGAGACACGGGATTCCACGACACCCATCGTTGCTCCCACCTCACGCATCGTCAGCTCTTCGTAGTAGTAGAGCGTCAGAACCATGCGCTCGCGTTCCGGCAGTCCGTCGATCGCGTCTGCCAAACAGTGGCGCATTTCGCTGTTCTGGCACTGCAGGAACGGATCGTCTTCCGGCCCGGCGGGAATCAATGCCAATGCCTCGGTTCCGGAATCGTCCGCCGGCATCGCATTCAGGCTGCCCAGCTCAAGACCGGAAAGTTCTCCGAGGAGCTGCTGATACGCGCTCAGTTCCAGGCCCATTGCTTTGGCAACTTCACTCTCCGTAGGGGCTTTACCCATGTTTGCGCTCAAGCTGCGGATCGCTTCCTCCACGGCGCGTCCCTTGCGGCGCAGATCGCGAGGACCCCAGTCGAGCGACCGCAGACTGTCCAGCATCGCGCCGCGTACACGGAACTGCGCATACGTGCGAAACTGCACCTTCTTCCTCGGATCGAATTTCTGCAGGGCATCCATCAAGCCGACAACTCCGGCGCTGATCAGGTCTTCCATCTCCACCTGCTGGGGCACCCGCTCACGGATGCGCAGAGCGAGAAAGCGCACCATCGGAAGGTGCTCGCGAAGGATCTCCTCTGTAATTTCAGGGGTTGTCTCCGCGCGTTCTTCGGCCACGGCCTTACGTGCCGCGCTCCGCCGTGCCGCATTCGTCCGCCTCGAGACTTGCTCGGGCTGCACTGGCCCCGGCTCCATTACTGGGTACAGGCTGACTGGAAGCTGACTGCACTCTTGCATTCCGGTTGTACGCTGTTCCATTACTGCTCCTATGCAATCTCTCTGGCCTATCGCACCGTTCCCACCGACCGGACCCGCACATCGGCGGGAACCTCACCCGGCGAGAGCACCGTCACCCGGGGCGCCGCCGGCTCTAGCCAGCGCCGGATGTGATACCGGGCCGGACTCTGACACAGAAGCACGGGCCATGCCGTTGCGCCTGCACCTCCACTTAGCTTTTTCAAAGAATCGGCCATGCGGCGGATGACTGGAGCGGTGAGCGCGATTCGTTCGCTCACGTTCCTGCTTCCATCGCCAAAGGAAGACTGGAGCTCTTCGTCGATGGCGGGATCGAGCAGCAGGACCGGAAGCGAGCCATCTGCGTCCAGATGGGGTTGGACAAGGCGACGCCCCATCGCCTGCCGGCAGAACTCCACCAGGTGTGGAAGGGACTTGTTCGCCGGCGCCGCTTCCACGAGCACTTCCAGGATTGTGCCCAGATCGCGAATCGAGACCTGCTCGCGGAGAAGCTGCTGCAAGACACGTTGCACCTCGCCCAACGTCATCACCTTGGGAATAAGTTCTTCGACCAACTTCGGATGGGAATCGTTCAGGGTATCGATTAGCCGCTTTGTCTCTGCCCGGCTTAGCAGCTCGTGGGCATGACGCCGCACCAACTCCGATAAATGCATGGTAATCACGGTTGTCGGATCGACCACCGAATAGCCTGCCGCCAGCGCCTGCTCTTCCATTGAGGGCGCGATCCAGCGCGCGGCGACGCCAAAGGCCGGCTCACGTGTTTCCTTGCCGGGAAGGGCTCGCGCTTTTGGATCCGCTGAGACCGCCAGCAACTGATTGTGCTCCGTCTGCCAGCGGCCGATCTCGACGCCACGCAAAGAGATAACGTACTCGCGCGGCTTGAGACGCAGATTGTCGGCAATGTGTACGGGCGGCACAACGAAGCCCAGATCCGTTGCGAGATGCCGCCGCAGGGTCCGGATACGAGACAGCATTTGGCCGCCCTGGTTTTCATCCACGAAGGGGATGAGCTGAAACCCGATCTCCAGCGAGAGCTCATCCATGCGGAGCAGCCCAGCCAGGTTCTCCCCTTGCGCCTTGGCTTCGTCATTCTTTGCTGCTGTCGATGACTCATCGGCGGCAACCGGCGCGGTACGCTTCGCCGCCTGATGCCCTGCAATCAGCAGGCCCGCGGCAACCAGGAAGAAGGGAATCTTCGGCAGTCCCGGTACCAGCCCCATCATCGCCAGCACGCCCCCCGACATGTACAGCGTCGCGGAACGACCCAGGAGCTGCGCGCCAATCTCAGAACCCAGAGCCCCCGCTGAAGATGCCCGCGTGAGCACCATGCCGCCTGCAACGGAGACCAGGAGTGAAGGAATCATCGTCACCAAGCCATCGCCGACCGTGAGCGTGGTGTAGGTCTTGAGCGCATCGTCCAGCGCAACACCCTGCTGCAGTGTGCCGATCAGCAGGCCGGCAATGATGTTGATTGCCGTAATGAGGATGGTCGCTATCGAATCCCGCTGGTTGAAGCGCGCCGCGCCGTCCATCGCCCCATAGAATTCTGCTTCTCGGGCTACTGCTTCGCGACGCTTGCGGGCCGATGATTCATCAATCAAACCGGCATTCAGATCGGCATCGATTGCCATCTGCTTGCCCGGTAACGCATCCAGCGTGAAGCGCGCCGTAACTTCCGCAGTGCGCACAGCGCCGTGGCTCACTACCAGGAACTGGATTGCAATGAGCGCGAGAAACAGCACAACCCCCACGACATAATTGCCGCCCACAACAAACTGACCGAAGGCCTCAATCACGCTGCCGGCTGCAGCCGTGCCTTCGCTGCCGTGCAGCAGAATCCGACGGCTCGAGGCGATGTTCAGCGAGAGCCGAAACAGCGTCAGCAGAAGAAGAAGCGTGGGAAAGACTGAGAAATCCACTGCCTTGCGGACCTGCACAGCCGAGAGAAATACCAGCACCGCCGCCGCTATTGAAACGCCCAGCAGCAGATCCAGCACGATTGCGGGCAGCGGAATCAGCATGACGAAGACAATGCTGATCGCTCCGCCGGGCAACGCGAGTTGACGCATGTTCGTCAGCCAATCGGTCCAGGCCGGCTTTGCGCCAGGAGCCTTCTTGGAAGTTCCTGCAGCGGCGGCAGATGGGGTCAGTAAAGCGGCAGAGCTCATTTCATCTCCTGAGTGATTGCAGGACTACCGGAATGCGCTGCATACGCCGGAAGGACAGCGCCGTCCGCGAAGACATTCGCGCGACGCTGTTCGTGCGCGCGGCGCATTCGTTCCTCCGCCTCCTCGCGGAAGAGATAAGCGAGGATCGCGGCTACGGCCGAATACAACTCCGCCGGAATATTCTGTCCCGGCTCGACTGCGCGGTAGAGGGAGCGGGCAAGCGGGGGGTTTTCAACCAGCGGAACGCCCGCCCAACGCGCCTCTTCACGAATCTGTGCGGCCAGCAGGTCACGACCCTTGGCCAAGACCTTCGGCGCTTCCATGGTGCTCATATCGAAAGACAGTGCAACGGCATAGTGCGTCGGGTTCGTGATCACCACGCTCGCCTTCTTGATGTCGGCCCGGAGCATGCGGCGGCGCATCTGCCTCTGCAAAGATCGGATCCGACCCTTCATCTGCGGATTTCCTTCTGTCTCCTTGAACTCCTCGCGCATCTCCTGCTTGCTCATCTTCAGGCGGCTTTCCCACTGTCGCCATTCGACGGCATAGTCGACGAGCGACCACGCCAGCATGATCCACGCAGTGTTCACCAGCAGCGAGTACGATTGTTCGAATACCTGCGGTAGCCGCACCAGGCTAAATGCCGGAATCGAGGTGAGCGCGGTTACGAAATGAGTGAGCTGCACCGCAAGCAGACATACCGGGATCAGCGACTTACCTAAACGCGCCAGCGCACGGCTGGAAAAGAGGTGCTTCGCGTTCTCCGCCGGATTCAGCCGCGACCATTTGGGTGCAATTCCCGCAGGATGAAATTGCAACCCGCGATTTTGCGCCATCGCCACTGCCAGAGCGCCTGCGGCAGCCGCCAGCATCACGAGCAGGCATGGGAACGACCCCGCGATGATCAGATTCCGCAATGACATGCTCAATGCATCGGCGCTCATCTCATGCGCAGGCATTAGCGCCATTGCATCCTGATAAACGCCTGCCCATCTGGGGAGCCAGGTACGCGCGCACCAGCCGAGCGTCAACGTCCCGCCCAGGAGAGACGCGGCCGACAAGAGCTCCCGGCTTCGTGGCCGGTCGCCTTCCTGCTCCGCCTTCTGTCGCCGCCTCGGGCTCGCTTTTTCTGTTCGTTCGCTACTCATGCAAATGTCTCCTGCGTCGATCTATGAGGGACGCACGGCAAGGTCGTGCAGAAGCAACTGCGCCGTATTCAGCAAACCGTCAAAACGTGCCTCAAAGAATGCGGGCCACAGCGCCAGCGATCCGAGCAACACCCCATAGCCAATGACGGTCTTCGCCGGGACACTCAGAGCGAGGACGGGCAGTTGCGGCGAGACACGCGACATCAATGCAATGCCGATCTCGACGAGTAATGTCGCGGAGATGACCGGCGCGGCAAGCTGCAGCGCCGCGACGAACACGCCACTCATAGCCGTGACCAGGTGGAGACCGGCATCCCGCGGAGCCAGTCCCGCTCCGAGCGGCACCACTGCAAACGTATGCAGCAGAGCGGCCAGGATCGTTCGGTGAAGACCGGCAGCCAGCAGCACCGTAATCTCCAGCAGGCTCAGCATCTGTGCCAGCAGCGGTGTCTGTACCTCGCTGTTGGGATCGAGCAGATTCACTAGGGAAAAGCTGAACGGCATCCCGAGAAGCTGGCCGGCCAGAAACGCCAGCTCATTGAGCATGCAAAGGGAGAGCCCAAGAAGAGCTGTAACTCCAAGCTCGCCGAGAATGCTCCTCAGACCCACCTCAACGTGAGATCCCGGAAGCCCTGCTGCCACCGGCGTAAGCACCACCGTAAGAACCAGAAGAAAGGCGCTCTTGATCTTGGGTGGCAGCGCTTGTGAAGAGAAGATCGGGGCGAAGACAAACAGTCCGCTGATGCGAATGCATACGAGCAGCGCCGCTTTGAGCAGATGCTCCCAATCAGCAGAGTCAATCGGAGGAGTGATCATCAGTCTCAGCTCGCGAATCGTTGCAGATCGGAAAGAAGAGACGCCGTAAACCATACCAGCCGATGAAGGAACCATGGCATTCCCGCCATGATCACGGCCAAAACGATCAGCAGCCGGGGCACGGTTGACAATGTTTGGTCCTGAATCGAAGTAAGCGTCTGCGCCAGGCTGATCAGCAGGCTTGATACGCCCGCGATCACCAGAATTGGCGCGCTCAGCACAAGGGCTTCCCGCAGCGTCATTCGCATCAGTTCCGCAACTTGATCAGCTGTCATTTCGTTTCCTCTGTCTCCGGACAATTAGGAAAAGCTCTTCAGCAACGAACCGGCAAGCAAATTCCAGCCATCGACCATCACGAAGAGCAAGATTTTCAATGGCGTGGAGATGGTCACCGGCGGCAGTTGCAGCATGCCGATAGAAGTCGTTACCGAAGCGACGACCAAGTCCACGAGCAGGAAGGGCAGAAAAAGCACGGCTCCGATCTGAAAACCCGACTTCAGTTCAGAAAGCATGTAGGCCGGAACCACGACTCGCATCGGCAGATCCATGGGTGATTTCGGACGCGGCAGAGAGCCGGCATTCACAAACAGGGCGAGGTCCTTCTCGCGAGCGTAGTGCAACATGAACTTTTTCGCCGGGTGAACACCGCGTTCAATCGCTTCCCAACCGGAAATCTGACCCTGTTGAAAGGGCTGAATCGCCTGCTGATTCACAGCAACCATCACGGGCTGCATCAGGAACCACGTCATCATGAGGCCGAGTCCCATCAGCGTCTGATTGCTTGGCGCCGTCTGCGTTCCTAACGCCTGACGCAGAAAGTGAAATACAACCAGCAGCCGCACCATCGGGGTGATCGAAAGCAGGATGGCTGGAAGAAGCGTGAGCAGCGTGAGAACACCGACTATCGTCCACGGCACCGAGTTGTTGTCCTTGATGCCGGCGATGCTTTGCAGCGAGGACAATGACGGGGCGCTCGCCGCGAGAAGCGCGAGATGAATCATCACGAGCCCACCACCCTTCGGGCGCGCGGGTCACGAATTCCACCGATACGCCCCCTCGACCTATGCAAGAGCCGCGGGGCATCGAGCCGAGTGATCGAAGGCGCAGCGGCATCGCCGACGCCCACCAGGAGATGCTGGCCCCTGACCGAGATCAGCAGCAGCGACTTCTTCCCGCCGAGCGAAAGGCGATCGAGCACCTGTAACCGCGGAGCCGCATGCTTCCGCGTGCCTGGAGAGAGCTGGCGCAGGATCTTCATCCATCCTCCCCAGCGGAAAGAGGTGTCGATACGCACACTCGCTCGTGGCCTAGCCAGCCAAGTCTGCAGTGGAGTCATGCTTTCCTCCGCCATTTATGCCGCCAGGCAAGGCGCTTGACTCTGGCCGCGAGTTGCTGCTCCACTGCCTCAAGTTCGACCAGCAGCAGACGCTCACCTGCCGCCGTGAGGACCAGGTCCCGTACCGAAAGATGCTCTGTAAGCAGCAATGCGCCGGCCGTGAGCTGTTGCAGATCTCGCAGCGTAAATCGTGATATCGGCACGCGCAGTTCAAGTCGAAACGGAATCTGCCGGAGGTGGTCCGGTAATGCCGGCATTTCGGCTTCTATAAGATCCGTCTCAAAAGCTGACAGCTCGCGCCGATACGGGGAGGGCACGATGTCCGTGCATCCCGTCTCCGCGGGTTCGAGGCCGGCCTCTCGTTCTGAGGAAGCCGACGATGCCAAAGGCTCTGCGACGGCATTGACATCGGGTGGCGGGCCCTGTGTGACTGGATTGGGTACGATCTCCATGCCTGCTCAAGGTGCATGCGAGATGCCATATGGCTGGGTGGTGGTCTTAAAGTTTTGTCAGAATGTGCGACCGCCTAGCAAATTCCTGTCCTAGAGCGAGAAGTGCGGCGCGAGAGCCCGCGCCGCGCTTCGGTTTAGTGGATCATGTTAA
>DASVAI010000406.1:0-14381 GCA_036376445.1 Acidobacteriaceae bacterium | reverse complement strand
TTCACCCAGTCGAACACCCTTGTGAACACGGCCGATGAAGGGAATGGAATGAAGAAGGCACGCGATTCTTTTTATGTAGCGCTGCGCGATCGACTGCAGGTGCTGAATCCGTCGCGTCAGGTGATGATCCGGGGCGTGTGGCGACCTGGTGTGCTGGTGGAGGAAAACGAGAGCTTCGGTCCAACACTACCGGACAACGTGTTCATGCTGCGCTGGACGAAGGCGGCGGTGGACAAACAGCACGCGCTGCCGCGGGCCGAACAGGTCTGCGAGATCCAGTACCAGACTGCGGGCACACCCACAGCAGGAGGTATGGACCGAGGCGCGCTGCTGACGGCGATGGATGCCGAACTGCTGGCAATCCTGCAACCGCAACAGGCACAGAAGTTCGACTACAGCACGACACCTTTGACTGCGATGGCCACCGTGGTGTTTTGGGGGGATGCGGTGTTCGGGCCAGTGACGCGCGAGCGGGACCGCGTGGTGCGCAAGGCTGAGATCTCGGTGGTGAGCTACGAGGAGGCTGGAGAGATATGAGTACGCCGACTTTGGCGATGCAGCCAGGACTTCCGCCGGCGATACGGCGCGTCCGCGCCTACTTTGCGCCAGTAAACCGAACTACAGCGACACCGACCGCATTTGATGCAAGCGCCGCGGCGTCCTTCGATCTGGATGCACCGCCGTCGCCGTGGGTTGACCTGGGCTGGATCAGCGGCTTTGCGCGCACATCCGGAACCAAGTTGCAGGCGGTGGAGGGCGGAGCGCCGGGCGCAGTTCTGTTGCAGGGGCGGCAGAGCGTGGGCGCGACGGTGAGCATGACGTTTGAGCGATGGTCGAAGCTGACGATGGCCTTGAGTTGCGGCGCACAGCAGATCAATGTGCTCCAGGCTTCTGGGAGCGCGATACCGATCGCGGCAGCAAATTCGACCGCAACATTCCTGAACACCCCGAACGGAACGGGAAACATACAGGTCGGGGACATCATCGCGGTGGATGCGGATTACAACGGGCAGACAGGATACGTGGGCGCGGGGGCCTCTGCAGCTTATCTGACGGCCGCGGCGGGCAACGATACGCACTGGATCCGGCGGATGACGCTGAACGTGGCGCGTGTCACTTCGGTGACCGCGGCGGGACTGCAACTTGCCGAGCCGCTGCTGGCCGGCGTTCCGGCGTTGGGGATGCAGGCGCAGACGGTGGTCGCGTTGCAAGACCGCGAGGGCGGCACATTCTTCCAGGAGTGGTCCGGGCTCTGCTGCATGGCGGGTGAGCAGGGGGATGCACTGTTCTTCTACTATCCGCGGCTGCAAACCGCGGGAGGCGCCGCAGAGACAGCGGTTCCGCTAACCGCGCCGCTTTCACAGGTTCTGTTGAATGGGAAATTCGTCGCGCTTCCGGTGACCGATTCGTTGGACGGCGCGCAGGTGTGCTGCTTCCGCACCTATGTACCGTGCGCCAATGCACAAATTTGAAGAAAGAAGGCAGCGTGAGGATCACGATCGACAATCTGGACGGGAATGGCGCGTTTAACTATACGCAAGCGCTGAGCGGGCCGACACCAATGACGATTGAGCGCAAGCTGAACCAGCCGAGCCGATGTGTCTTCGAGGTTGCGCCCGGGAGTGCTCCCCTGCCTACGAGCGGCGCCCGCGTTGTTGTGACGGCCGACAATGGAGTGGTGCTGTTTACCGGTTATGCGATTGCGGCGCCGGCCAGACTGTATGCGGGAACAACGACGACGGGTCCGGCATACGTACTGCAACTTACATGCCTGAGCGATGAGGTCCTGCTTGATGCGCGGGTGAGTGAGAAGATAATCGAATGCGTAGATACCACCGCGGGCGACCTGTTGGCAAAGATTACCGGGCGCGCGACGACCGAAATTATTCCGGTGAGCGGGGACGCAGCGGCGACACGCATCGGCGGCTTTCAGCCTCTCGCGGGCAAGAGCTGGTCGAAGAATGTGGGCGCGCTGGCAAGTGCAGCGCGGGCCAGCTACCGGGTAGTCAACAATACGCTGCTGTTTCAAAGCATCGGCAACCAGGTGCATACGCTGTCGGAGAGTGACAGTAGCTTTGACCACGGCGCGTTCAAGGGCGAGCGGATACGGCTGGCTGTGAATGACATCACGGTGTGCGGCAAGCAAGAGCCGCAGGCCTATGTAACGGAGATCTTCGAAGGCGACGGCATCACGAGCGCGTTTCAACTGGGCGAATCACCGTTGATGGAAAAGGGCTCACTGCTATTCGACACATTCTCCGGCGGCGGCGTTGACCCGCAGCGATGGATCCTCACAGACCCGGGTGGATATGTGTCGCTCACCAACCGCGGCCTGACGCTTGGCGGAGGGCAGGCCACCGGTGGCCCAAGCAGCGTGGTGGCGGTGGACGCCGTGGAGACCGGAGGCACGCTGCTGCTGGAGCTTGCGGGTCTTGAAGTTGACAGCCTGGGAGAAGGCTATTTTGCAGCGTTGTCGGCGGGTCCGGGGAGCACAACCAGCCTGATGGCCGGCTTTCACGTGCGGCCGAATGGGACGTCAATGGTGATTGCTCCGGTGGTGCTTGGATCAGAAGCCGGGGCGACCATGACGCTGCAGACCGGACACACGTACACGCTGCGGCTACGATTTCATTGCAAGGATCGTCAGCGCGTACTGCAGAGCTACAGCGTGGGTGGCCCTGACGGCACGACGCAGTTGGGCGGGCAGGCATTGAGCGCGAATGGCGACTTGGTGCTCGAAGTGCAGGAAACTACCGGCGGAGCGCAGATGCCGGTGGTGGTGCTGTACGACGGCTCAATTAGCCAGGCGCCGGCGAACTGTACGCCCGTGGTAGTTGAGAGTGTGAATTTCCTGGGCAGCATCGCGAGTTTTGAGCTGACGCGGCCGGGAGATGTATGGGTGAGCTGCACGGCGTCCGGCTCTGCCGCGGCAACGCAGCGGCTGGGCGCGAGCGCACAGACTTCGCAGGCGAGGCTATCGAGCAGCGGGAGGCTGACTTTTTATCCGGGATATGTGCCTGCAACGGGCACAGTCGTCAGGGTGAGCTATCGGATCGGCGGGCGCTCTGTGGCCCGTATAGCAACGGCGTCGGGCAACGTGAGCAGCCTTATCGTGACGGCTGAGCATCCGGTGACGCGCTCTTCGCAGGATTGCGAAAACGCGGCAATGGCAATGCTTTCTGCATCGACCTGGGTCGACGGCGCATGGCAGGGGTCGTATAAGTGCTGGAATCCCCACCTGACGGCGGACGTTTGGCCGGGCGATGTACTGGATATGGAAGTGCCATCCGCGGAGATGTCGACCGAACTGGTGGTACGCAGCGTACAGATTCGGGCAACTTCAAGCGCTCCGGAAATTTTGAGCTACACGGTTGAGTTTGCCAATGAGTGGGCGGAGCCTCTTTCGCTGAAGCTGGTAGAGGGTGCGCCGGCAAACGCATGGTTGCCGCCGGTTGCTTCGGCTGCTCCAGCGGCGCTCGCGTCGTTGCGAGACCTCGTGGTGATGAGCGTGAGCACGACGCAGATCCTGGTGCAGGCCGGCGTGACGCCTCCGAGCGCCGGAGGCTTCGAGGTGCGGCGCAGCGACTGGAAGTTTGGCGCGGGCGATGGCGCGGACCTGGTGCTGCGCAGTCCGGTGGCAAACTTCACCATCGTGCGCGAAGCTCCGGTCGAACGCTACTACATCCGGATGTATGACGGCGCGACACCGCCGAATTACTCGCGGTTTTCCAGCGCAGTTTTTGTGAACGCAGCAATGCAATGACGTGGAGTGGTGTGGAGATGATGAGTACGTTTGAAGCGCAGGTGCTGGCGGACCTGAGTGTGATGAAGAGCCAGATGGCGTCGCTGCTGGGCGACGGGCAACCAGGACGGCTCAGCCTGTTGGAAGAGCGAGTGGAGCGACATGAGTTGAGCGTACAGCGGGTGAAGGGCTTTGCCGGCGCATTCGGGCTGTTGTTTACGCTGCTGCAGCTTGCCGTGGAGTGGCTGCGGCCGCATTGACGGAGCCGTATAATGCCACGATGGCGCGCTCAACAATGGTGGGTGTGGTGATGGGCAGCAGAAGCGATTACGCGACGATGGAACCATGCGTGGAGCTTTTGCGCGAGTTCGAGGTGCCACATGAGGTGCGAATCGTCTCAGCGCATCGCACACCCGATCTTCTCTTTCAATATGCGAGCGAGGCGGAGGGCCGCGGACTGAAGGTGATCATCGCGGCCGCCGGTGGCGCGGCGCACTTGCCAGGCATGCTCGCCTCAAAGACATTGGTGCCGGTACTTGGGGTTCCGGTTCCGGCCACATCGATGCAGGGACTCGACGCGCTGCTCTCGATTGTGCAGATGCCGAAAGGTGTTCCGGTGGGCACGCTTGCGATCGGACGGCCGGGCGCTGCTAACGCCGCGCTGCTAGCTGCGGAGATTTTGGCGAACAACGACCCTGCACTACGCGACCGGCTGCGGAGCTGGCGCGAGAGCCGAATGCGCGAAGTGCTTGCGGAAGAGCTGCCGCAGTGAGCGCGATTCTTCCCGGCGCCACCATCGGGATTCTGGGCGGCGGGCAGCTTGGCCGCATGACGGCCATGGCTGCGCGTTCACTCGGATATCGCGTGCAAGTGATGGATCCCGATCCTTCGTGTCCTGCGCGATTTGTGGTCGACGCATGCTTTGAGGGCTCGTGGGACGACGCGAAGGCCGCTGCGGATCTTGCCCGCGGTTGCGATGTGGTGACGCTGGAGATCGAGCAGCTCTCGCTGGACACACTCCGTGCGGCAACGAAATTTGCCCCGGTGCGGCCAGGAGAGGCGCTGCTCGCCATCATCCAGGATCGCATTGCGCAGAAGGAATGGCTTGCGGCACATCAATTTCCTGTAGGGCCGTTCCGGGCGGTGCGGTCGCTCGACAACATGCGCGCGGCGCTGGACGTCTTTGGCCGCGACTGCTTCGTGAAAAGTGCCCGCGGCGGTTACGACGGCCGCAGCCAGCTTCGGATCACGCCGCGGGGCGGTGACGGCGCGGAGCTGGCGTGGCGCGCACTGGGACAACGCCCCTCGATCGCGGAGCAGGCTATTCCGCTCGATCGCGAAATCTCTGTGCTGGTGGCGCGTACGCCTTCCGGCGCTCTCAAGTCTTTTCCTTCGGCGACAAATCATCACGAGAACCAGATCCTCGCCTGGAGCGTAATTCCATCTTCGATACTCGCGCCGCTGGAGTCAGAGGCGCAGAAGCTCGCTTGCTCCCTGGCAGAAAAGCTGTCGCTCGAGGGCATTCTCGCGGTAGAGATGTTCGTTACGCGCGATGGCAAACTTCTCGTCAATGAGATGGCACCGCGCCCGCACAACAGCTATCACGCAAGTGAACGCGCCTGCGTCGTGAGCCAATTCGAGCAGCACGTGCGTGCCGTATGCGATTTGCCGTTGGGCAGCACAGATATACTTCGCCCGGCGGCCATTGTGAACCTGCTGGGTGATGCCTGGGCCAATGGCGAGCCGCGCTTCGATCGCGCGTTGGAGGTGGAAAGCGTTCGCCTGCACTTGTATGAAAAGCACACGCCACGACCGGGACGGAAGATGGGCCACCTCTCCGCAATCGGCAATACACCCGAGGAAGCAGTGAAGCGCGTGCTGGAAGCAAAGAACCGCCTCTAAGCTAAATGGCGGACCCGAAGGTCCGCCATTTTAGGTGATCCATTCCGGATCAGCCGATCTCTTCCGACCAGTTCTCCAGGTACTTCTTCAGCTCGGCCATGAACTTGCCGGCATCGGCACCATCGATGATGCGGTGATCGAAACCCAGCGTGAGCCGGATCACGTGACGAATGGCAATCGAGTCATTGCCGTCCTTATCGGTGATCACGGTGGGTTCTTTGAACAGGCCGCCGACGCCGAGGATCGCCGACTCCGGCTGATTGATGATCGGCGTGCCGAACAGCTCGCCGAAGATGCCGGGGTTAGTAATCGTGACGGTTCCTGATCCGACCTCATCCGGCTTCAGCTTCTTGGTGCGCGCGCGCTCCGCCAGGTCGGCTATCGATCGCGCGATCCCGAGGAAGCTCTTGTCTTCCGCCTGCTTGATCACCGGCACGATCAAGCCCCAGTCGAGCGCCACCGCGATGCCGACATTCACGTTTTGGTGATAGCGGATCGCGTCGCCTTCCATCGATGCGTTGATGATCGGCATCTTGCGCAGCGTCGCGATAACCGCGCGCGTGATGAATGGCATGTAGGTCAGCTTCACGCCATTGCGCTGCTCGTACTTCGCCTTTTCCTTTTCGCGAATCTTTACGATGCGCGTCAGGTCCACCTTGAAGACCGTGTGCACGTGCGCGCTGGTCCGCTTCGATTCCACCATGCGCTGCGCAATGATCGAGCGCATGCGGCTCAGCGGCACAAGCTCGGCCGGAGCGGCCGGGCTGGGCGCGGCGACCGCGACCGCAACTGCGGCAGGAGCAGCAGGACGCGGAGCCGCCGCGGCAGGTTGAGCTGCGGCCGCCCCAGAAGCCTGCACGGCCCCGCCCTTCTGCATATACTGCAGGATGTCGTCCTTCGTGATGCGCCCACTCGATCCGGTGCCCGGCACTTGACCCAGATCGACCTGATTGTCCTTTGCGATCTTGCGCACTAGCGGTGAAGAACGCAGCCGCTCGCCATGCGATGCGGCGGCAGCGGGTTGCGCCGGAGCTGCAGGAGCCGGGGCTGCTGCTGCAGGAGCCTGAGCGGCAGGCGCGGGCGCCGCGGCTGCCGGAGCGCTCGCCTTCGCCGCGCCCCCACCGATCACCGCAACAACAGTGTTGATCTGGACCGTGTTACCCGCCTCTATCTTGATTTCAGAAAGCGTGCCACTCGCCGGCGACGGAATCTCCGCATCCACCTTGTCGGTCGAAATCTCAAACAGCGGCTCGTCCCGCTGGACGGTATCGCCCACCTTCTTCAGCCACTTGGTGATGGTGCCTTCGAAGATCGACTCGCCCATCTGCGGCATCACCACATCGGTGCCGGCGCCGCTCGATACTGCGGCCTGCACCGGGGCGGCAGGCGCGGGCGCGGCTTTAGGCGCTTCGGGCTTCGGCGCTTCTTTAGGTGCTTCCTGCTTCGCTGGGGTAGGTGCAGGCGCCGGTGCCTTGCTCGCTCCCGCGCCATCGCCTTCGCCGATCACGGCAACCACTGTGTTGATCTGAACCGTATTGCCGGCTTCCACCTTGATCTCAGAAAGCGTGCCGCTGGCCGGAGATGGAATCTCCGCGTCTACCTTGTCAGTCGAAATCTCAAACAGCGGCTCGTCCCGCTGCACCGTCTCGCCGGGCTTCTTCAGCCACTTGGTAATCGTCCCCTCGAAGATCGACTCGCCCATCTGGGGCATCACGACGTCTGTCGGCATGTTCCCTTCCGCCTTCCCATTCAAACCGTGCGCCGCGTATCCGCCACGCACACAATTTCGATCATAAAGCCGCGCCCGCGATCCGGCTTAGTACGCAACCAGCCGCCGCGCTTCGCGCACCAGGTCTTCTACCTTCGGCATGAACGCCTTCTCCAGCGGCGGCGAGAACGGCACCGGCGCATCCATCGAAGTGATGCGCACAATCGGCGCGTCCAGCGCGTCGAAGGCTTCCTCGTTGATGATGGCCGCAATCTCGCCCGCGATGCCGCCGGTCTTCGTGTCCTCATGCAGGATGATGACGCGGTTGGTCTTCTCCACCGTGGCGGCGATGGCCGCGTTGTCCAGCGGCAGCAGCGTACGCAGGTCCAGGATCTCCAGCTCGATGCCTTCCTTCGCCAGAATCTGCGCGGCCTCCTCGGCCATGTAGACCATCGCGGCGTAGGTGATCACCGAAACGTGCTTGCCTTTGCGATGGATGCGCGCCTTGCCGATCTCCACTGTGTAGTCCTCGGTCGGCAGCTCTTCCTTCACGCGGCGATACAGGTACTTGTGTTCGAAGAACAGCACGGGGTTGTTGTCGCGGATCGCCGACTTGATCAGCCCCTTGGCATCGCGCGCGGTCGCCGGGCAGATCACCTTCAGCCCCGGCGTGTGCACGTAGAACATCTCCGGGTTCTGCGAGTGAAACGGCCCGCCGCTCACGCCGCCGCCTGAGGGCCCGCGCAGCACCAGCGGCGCCGGCGCGCCCCAGCGGTAGTTGCTCTTCGCCAGGATCTGCACGATCTGCGAATGCGCCGAGCTGATGAAATCCATGAACTGGAACTCGCCCACCGGCCGTAAGCCGGTCAGCGAGGCGCCATACGCCGCGCTGGCAATCGCCATCTCGGAGATCGGCGTGTCCACCACGCGCTCCGTGCCGAAGCGCTGCAGAAAACCCTCCGTCACCTTGAACGCGCCGCCGTACACGCCCACGTCCTCGCCCATCACGAAGACGCGCGAGTCGCGCTCCATCTCTTCCCACAGTCCCTGGCGAATCGCCTCTAAATACGTAACTGCTGCCATTGATCGATCGATCCTCTTACTTGTTTACTTGTAGTGCGTGGTCGCGCTGGACTCGGCCAGCTTCGCGCTCGCGTTTGCGTTCTGCACGCGTACTTCGCCGTACTTCGGCGGAATCTCCGTCGCATTATCGAAGTACACATCTGTGCCCGCCTCGGCCGGATCGGGCATTGGTGATGCTTCCGCAAAGGCACGCTCTTCTTCCATGAAGGTGTCCACGTCGGCCTGGATCTTCTTCGCTTCTTCCGGCCTCATCCATCCGCGCTCGATCAGGTACTTCTCCATGCGCAGGATCGGATCGCGCCGCTTCCAGTACTCCTTCACGTCCTGCGGCACATACACGGCTGCATCGTGCATCGCGTGGCCCTTCATGCGCATCAGCTTGGCTTCAATCAGTGAAGCACCCTCGCCGCGATAGGCGCGCTGCACCGCCTCATACGTCGCGTCGTACACCTGGTTCGCGTCCGTCCCGTCCACGATCACGCCCGGGACGCCGTAGCCCAGCGAGCGGTCTGCCAGGTCCTTGCAGGCAAACTGCAGCTCTACCGGTGTCGAATAGGCCCACAGGTTGTGCTCCACCATCAGCACCACGCCCAGCCGCTGCACCGCCGCAAGGTTAAATCCCTCGTAGGTCGGTCCGGTCGATTGGCCACCATCGCCGATATACGCGAGGCACGCAATGTTCTTGCCCTGGATGCGCGCGCCCAGCGCGACGCCGGCGCACACGCTGATCGAGTCGCCCAGGTGCGAAATCGGCGCGATCACGTTCAGCTTCTTGTAGTCGCCGTAGTGCGAGCCACTCTCGCGTCCGCGCGTTGGCGATCCGCCCTTCGCCATGTACTGCATCATGGTGTCGCGCGGTTTGAAGCCTTTCACGATCATTGAGCCCTGGTTGCGGATCATTGGTCCCAGCCAGTCGTCCTCGCCCAGCGCATACGCCGAAGCGACCGAGGTCGCCTCCTGCCCCAGGCTCAGATACAGCCCGCCGATCACCTTGCTCTGCTTGTACATCCGCTCCAGCGCGTCTTCCATGCGCCGGTTCACGATCATTAGCCGATAAATGTCGATGGACTGCTCGCGGCTAAGGTACTTCGACGGACGCAGCGGCGGCGCCGGAGCCGACGTGTCGCCCACCACGACGTAGTGGTAGTGCCCGTCCTTCCACTCGCCTTCGATGTGGAAAGGCAATTGCTCCAGCCGGTAGTCGGGAATGCCGTTGGGGTTCTTGGTAGGGGGTGGGAGTTGGGGGGAATTCTTACCGTTAGACTCTTTGGATTCCTTCGGTTTCCCATTCACGGAGGCAGACGCCGCCTCCGCGTTCTTCTCTTCTGTCTTTTTACTCGCCATGCGACAGCGATCCTGGTCGGTCAGTACCGAACTCGTCATTCTAGAGCATTTTCCCGGTCCCTGTAGAATGCGAGGCCAATCGCCCCCTACAACTCTCGTTCGCTCCGGAGCTTACGCGGTCACGCGAGCCGGTCTCAGCTCCTCAATCGAATCCAGCCACAACACCTGCGCGTGGAAGATCTGCCCGAACTGCCGCGCCACCCGCTCGGCCACCGTCTGCAGCGTCAGATCCGCCACCGGATACGCCGTGGGGCTCTCCAACTCCAGGCTCGTCACCCCGCGGTCGCTGATTCCGCACGGCACAATCCACGCAAAATCCCGCAGGTCCGTCGTTACATTCAGCGCAAATCCATGCGAGGTCACCCCCGCCGAGACGTGGATGCCGATGGCCGCAATCTTTTTTTCCTGAATTTTCGTCCGGAGCGAGCCGTTCGGCTGCGTCCACACGCCGGTGCGCCCCGGCACCCGCTGCGTCGCCACGCCGTAATCCGCCATCGTGCGGATCAGCGCCTCCTCCATTTGGCGCACAAAATCCACCGGCCCCAGCCATTTGCGATCGCCACGAACCGGCCCCCGCAGATCGAAGATCGGATATCCCACAAGCTGTCCCGGCCCGTGATAGGTGATGTCACCGCCCCGGTTCGTCTCGACTACTTCCACGCCGCGCGCCGCCAGCGCCGCCTCGCCCAGCAGCAGATTCTCCCGGCCGCCGCCGTTCGCGTGACTGTTGCGGCCCAGCGTGAGCACTGGCGGATGCTCCAGCATCACCAGCACGTCCGCGATAGCTCCGGATTTGCGCAGTTCCACCAGCCGCGCCTGGATCTCCAGCCCGTCGCGGTACGGAACCCGTCCTAAATAGATCACCGACAACACCATAGCTGGCTAACCGGAACCACTGCTCCTTACATCCATTCTGTCACCGCCCCGCGCTGCCGTTGCCCGGCCCGGTTTCGCACTTGAGACACACGACTTTTTCAAAGGAGAGCCCCAATGCTTCCGTCGTTGAGCTCAATTCGTCTGCGCATGCTCTTCATCATGCTTTCCACTGCCTTTGCTGCGGCCACAGTCGCTTCCGCCCAGACCGGCTTGTACGCCGAATACGGAGCCTCCCAGGTCGACGCGCCCGGCGGGGACTGGATCCACGGACCCACATTCGGGCTCTACCACGACTTCTACTCGATACCTCTCATTCACTTCGGCGCCGATCTTCGCGGGTCGCTACTCGGCATCTCGCAGAACACGCAGCTTTACAGCGGCGAGATTGGCCCGCGCGTCTCGATTCATCCCCACGTTCTGCCGCTCATGCCCTATGCAGAAGGCGTCTTCGGCATCGGCCACTACGACTTCGGCGAGGGCCGCGGCAGCGACAATCAATTCGAATACCAGTTTCTGGGGGGCGTGGATCTCACCTTCTTCCCCCACCTCGATTGGCGCGTCATCGAGTTTTCCTATGGAGGGCTCAGCACCCTCAACGGCGATCTTCACCCCAAGACGCTGAGTACCGGACTCGTTCTCCGCCTGCCCTGACACCCTGCCGGACAAACCGATACCGTCCTGAACGTACAATAGGGACGACCATCACTGCCAGCACGCGGTCACGCACCCTTTTGAGTAGAGGCTTCCTTCTGAATGAATCGATTTGCGATCCGTCGTTCCCTCCGTTCCTGCATCCTTTTCGCCCTGCTCCTCTTCGCCTTTAGCTTCTCCCGCGCCCATGCGCAAACCGCCGTCTATGGGCAATTCAACGCAACGCATTTCAACACCCTGCCCAACACCAATGATTGGGGATACGGCGGCGCTTTCGGCCTGTACTCCGACTTCGTCAAGCTGCCCTTTGCCCGGCTCGGCGGCGACATCCGTTTCCAGTTCACCCGCCCGGCCGACAACACCACGCTCTTCAGCACCCTGCTTGGCCCGCGACTCGATATCCGGCCGCACATCGGGCTGAACCCCTATGCCGAATTCCTCTTCGGCGCCGGCCACTTCAGTTACGGCAATAACGCCCCCTCCACCACCCAGTTCGACTGGCGCGTCCTCGGCGGCGTTGATAAGACCCTGCTGCCCCACATCGACTGGCGAGTCATTGAGATTTCCTACGGCCAGCTCAATACCTATAACGGCCACTTGCATCCCGTCACCATCGGCACCGGCGTCGTCCTGCGCTTCCACTGAGGCCTGCTGGGGCATAAATGTTTCTCGGTCACTTCGCCGTCGGCCTCGCCAGCAAGAAGCTGGCGCCACGCACCAACGCAGCCCTGCTGATCGCGGCGCCCGTATTCGCTGATCTGCTCTGGCCGTTCTTCCTTCTCCTCGGCTGGGAGAAGGTCCGCATCGACCCTGGCAACACCCGGTTCACCCCGCTCGATTTCATCGCATACCCGTGGTCGCACAGCCTCCTCATGCTCGCTGTCTGGGCGACCATCTTCGCCGGCATCTACTACGCGCTCACACGCTATCGCACCGGAGCCGTCGTCCTCTGGATCGGTGTCGTCAGCCACTGGCTGCTCGACTGGATCACCCACCGTCCCGACATGCCGCTCTACCCCTCCGGCCCGCGCTATGGACTGGGCCTGTGGAACTCCATTGCCGGCACCATGTTCGTGGAGCTTGCAATGTTCGCCACGGGAATCTGGATCTACACCCGAGTCACCCAGCCAAAGGACCGCATCGGCCGCTACGCGCTCTTGAGCTTCGTCCTCGTGCTGCTGGCAATCTACGTGGCCAACGTCTTCAGCCCTCCGCCCCCAAACGTCAAGGCGATCATCTGGACCGCAATCCTCGCCGAAGGAATTTTCCTTCCATGGGCCTGGTGGTTCGACCACCACCGCACCATCAAAGAGCGTGAAATCGCGACGGCAGTCTAGATGATGCGCGATCGTCTCCCCTTCTCCCACCTGCTGCCGCTCATCGACCTCGCGCTGCTCGTGATCCTCGTCTTCGTCCCCATCACGATGACCGCGCTGCACGTCTACGAAGTTTCCAAGGGGGCCGATCCGGTCCACATTCGCAGCGGCGCGATCGAGATGACCTTCCCACGCAGCCAGATCATCCCCTGGTCCATCCGCGCCGCAACGATTCCCCGTGCGCGCAGGATGATGATCATCAATCTTCCCGGCGCGCTCTTTCAGTGGCTTATTTCGCTTCCGACGCCCGAACGCCATCGGTCCGGCTGGCATCCGCAGGCCCTGCTGCTTGAAACATGGCAGGCACTTGTCTTCCCGTTCTTCGCGCTCCCGTTCTGGTGGCTCGTTGGCTGCGGACTCGACGGCCTTATCTCCAAAGAACGCCTGCACTGGTCACCTCGCGTGATCGGAACAATTCTCTTCGTCCTCTGCCTCGCCGCCCTCATCGCCTTCTGCCTTCCCATGACCCCCGCCGACCGGAGAGACCTCGCGCTGCCCATGAAAGGCTTCATCAGCTGGACCATCGGTTTGGCCACACTCCCCACTGCATGGATCCTGCAATCCTTCCGCGGACGCAATAGCGGAGCGCCAATCACCTAAAGGTCACTGGCTCGCATACCACAGCAGACTTCCCAGCGCGATGCAAAAGCTACCGGATCATACCTCGCCAAGGAAATCCTCTAGCTGTGAGCGTCATTGAATACTGTGTCCGGACTACGCGTTCTGTTGAGACCGAATCCGACCCCATAGCAAACTTCGTAGTCCGAGAACAAGCGCGTATGCCGTTGAGTTTGCCATGACATAGATGAACAGACGAAACCACTTTGCCCCGTCAATAAGTTCAGCAGCAGCAATGCCGGGCAAGAGTGAATACGAAAAGAATGGTTTTGGCATGAGCGGCAAGCCCCGATAGGGCATGAGCCAAACAAACAAATCAGATACGAAGGTAAGGGTGGCAGTAATGCAGAATCCGGCAAGCAACGAGATTGCAACGCGGCGAATCATTGCGACGATGGATTGTCGGCTGTCCCGCTAAGCAGAATCAATTCATTTCTCGTTTCACGTTCCAAATTGGACATTCCCCCGACAAGGTGCAATAAAGGAACCCAATCCACCGGAGACCCCGATGCGCCGACGCGACTTCCTCTCCTCTGCCGCGGCCGCAGCCGCACTGCTGCCCACCTCCGCTTTCGCCAGCAACTTCACGCCCGATCCCGAAGCCCTCGCGCCAGAAGACAGCGGCAGCGCCATGCCCCTCGGCCTGCTCATCACACCCGCGCAAGGCCCCGAAGAAACCATCAAGCGCGTCCACGATCTCGGCGTGCCCACCTGCTTCCTCTCGCTCGACAGCTACATCGGCAAGTTCACGCCCGCGCTCGCGACCGAATTCAAAGGACTGCTCACGAAGTACAGCGTCACCTGCACCACCGTCGAAGTCGTCGGCCCGCAGCCGCTGGTATGGGATTTCATGCGAGGTCCTTCGACCATCGGCCTCGTTCCGCGCGCCACCCGCGCCGCGCGTATCGATGCCCTCAAACAGGCCTCCGACTTCGCGAAGCTCCTCGGCGTCCACCAGGTGCAGACGCACTGCGGCTTCATCCCCGAAAATCCTGACGACCCGCTCTACAAGGAAACTGTCGGCGCGATCAAAGATGTCGCCCAGCACTGCGCGAGCAACGATCAGCGCTTCCTCATGGAG
>DASVAI010000404.1:0-5289 GCA_036376445.1 Acidobacteriaceae bacterium | reverse complement strand
ATCTGGGGTTATGACGAGATGGATGTCATCCCGCGGCGCATGTTCACGGTAGCGCAGCGCATTGGCGGGCAGGTGATGGGCGCATTTGCGCCGGACGGGCTGTTGGCCGGCTTCGCCATGGCTATCCCGGGCATCAAGAAGGGCATGCCGTACCTGCACTCGCATATGCTGGCGGTGCAGCCGAAGTTCCGCAATTCCGGGGTCGGGCGGCGGCTCAAGCTGGCGCAGCGGGAAGATGCCCTGAAACGGGGCATACGACTCATGGAGTGGACCTTCGACCCGCTGGAGATCAAAAACGCGTTTTTCAACATTGAAAAGCTGGGGGCGATCACGCGAAGCTATACCCCCAATTTTTATGGTGTATCCTCGGCTCGCATCCAGGGAGGGCGTCCCACGGACCGCCTGCATGCGGAATGGTGGCTGGATAGCGAGCGGGTGACGGAAGCGATTGCTGGACGGCGGGCGACCCGGGCCGAAGTGGAAATGCGGATCCAATTGCCGCACCAAGTGATGCAGTGGAAGGAATCCGCCGAAGGCGCGACACGGGCGATGGAACTACAGCAAATGAACCAGACGAAATTTGCCGAGGCGTTCGGGCGTGGGCTGGCGGTGACCGGGTTCTCGCGAGACGGCGAAGGGAACGGATGGTTTGAGCTGAGCCGCTGGAGCGAACCGGAGCGGCCGGCTGTGGGCGACAGATAACGGGCTGGTGGACAGGAAGACTCTATGAGAATCGACGCAATCGTACTGCGCGAGATACGGATGCCGCTGGTGGAGCCGTTTGTGACCAGCTTTGGAAAGACAACCGACCGCCGCGTGCTGCTGGCCGAAGTGCGGGCCGAAGGGCTGGTGGGCTGGGGCGAATGTGTAGCGGGCGAACATCCCTACTTCTCGCCGGAGTCCATCGACACGGCATGGGTGGTGCTGATGCAGGAGCTGGGCCCGATGCTGGCGTCCGCCGAGCTGGAGCATGGCGGCGACTGCCCGAAGATCTTCAAGAAGGTCCGCGGCAATCCGATGGCGAAGGCCGCGCTTGAAAACGCGATTTGGGATCTGGAAGCGCAGATGGAGCGGGCGCCGCTCTACGAACTGCTGGGCGGTACGCAGAAGCGCATCGCCTGCGGCGTGTCGATCGGCATGCAGCCCACGATGGAGCAGCAGCTCGCGAAGGTGGAGCGCGAAGTCAACGCGGGCTACCGGCGCATCAAGCTGAAATGCCAGCCGGGCTGGGACGTGGAGATGCTCGAGGCAGTGCGCAAACGCTGGCCGGAAATTCTGCTGAGCGTGGATGCGAACTCCGCATACCGGATGCGGGACTTCGATCACCTGGTCACGTTCGATCAGTTCGATCTGCTGATGATCGAGCAGCCGCTGTGGGCGGATGATTTCTACTACCACTCCATGCTGCAGAAGCGGCTGGAGACCGCGATCTGCCTGGACGAATCGATTCGCAACCGGCGCGATGCGCTGGCTGCAATCGACATGGAATCCTGCCGCATTATTAATATCAAGAACGGCCGCGTTGGCGGCTTCTCCGAGGCAATTGCGGTGCACAATGCCGCGATGGAGCGCGGCATTCCGGTGTGGTGCGGCGGCATGCTGGAGACCGGCATCGGGCGCGCCCACAACATTGCGCTCTCCACGCTGCCCGGATTCACGCTGCCGGGCGACGTTTCGGCTTCGAAACGCTACTGGACCGAGGACATCATCGAGCCGGAGGTGGAAGTCTCGCGCACCGGTGAGATTGCCGTGCCTTCGAGTCCGGGTCGCGGATTTGAGGTGAAGACAGATCTCGTTGAAAAGCTGACCGTCCGCAGGGAAGAGATTCGCACCCTGCAGCCTGCCTGAGGAGGACCGGAACTTCGCTCACTCCGGATGCGTTCTCACATCTAAGAAGTACGCACGCAGATGGAGAATCGATGACCCCGCAGGAACAGAAGATGGTGGACGACCTGATCGCACGCGTGGACAGCACGCGATTGGACGAGAAGGACCCCGAAGCAGAGCAGAGGATCCGCGAGTGGACGGCGCGCAATCCGGACGCAGCGTACATCCTGGCGCAGACCGTGCTGGTGCAGAACTACGCGCTGGAGCAGGCGAAGGCACAGATCCAGAACATACAGCAGCAGCAACAGGCGTCGCCGCAGCCGGCGAAGCAGACCACTTTCCTGGGCGGGCTCTTCGGTCACAAGGACGAACCGCGTATGCAGCAGAGTCAAACGCAGCCGCCGGGCTATACCCAGGTGCCGCAATACGGAGCATCACAGCAGTACGGTCAGCCGGCGTACGGAGCGCCTCAGGGCTATACGGCGCCGGTGGGCGGCGGGCCGAGCTTTTTGCGCTCTGCTGCGACAACAGCGGCCGGAGTCGCGGCGGGCGCGCTGGCGTTTCAGGGCATTGAGTCGCTGATGCACGGCTTCGGGCATGCGGCGGGTTTTGGCGGCGGCTACGGATTCAGTGACTTCGGCGGCCGGCCCGACGAAACGATCATCAACAACTACTACGACTCGCCAGCGCCGGGTGCGGGGGACAGAAGTGCGGAGATCCAGCAGTTCGCCCACGAAGGCGACAACAGCCTGGACACGCAGCAGGATCTGGCCGATAACAGCAGCGTTGATGGCGGCAATCTACCGCTTCAGGCGGATACCGACCTGCCGGACATCGATGACAGCGGCTCCTTCGACGATGCATCGCTCGACGATAACGGCGGGTTCGACGACAGCTTCGATAATTCGTAATGCGAAACATAGACTGTGACAGAAAGGCGCTCCATTTGCGGGCGCCTTTTACTGTGTAGCGGCTCTGCTAGACTGAGACGCTGTTTGTCCGGAGGCAGTGTTCTCAATGCCGGTGGTCGATCTCGACGGAGTCTCAAAGTCGTATAGCGGGAAAGAGGCCGTACGCGGCCTGAGCCTCAGCATCGAGCGCGGCGCCATATTCGGCCTGCTGGGGCCGAACGGCGCGGGGAAGACGTCCACCATTCGCATGATGGTGGGGATGACGCTGCCGGATTCCGGAACGGTGCGCCTGTTCGATCAGCCGTTTCGCCGCGAGCATCTGCGGCGCGTTGGCTATCTCCCTGAAGAGCGCGGGCTTTACAAGCGAATGAAGGTGATTGACCAGCTTGTCTTCCTGGGAGAGTTGCACGGGCTCAATGCGAAGACTGCGCGGTCGCGGTCGCGCGAGTGGTGCGAGCGGTTGGAGATTGCCGATGCGATGGAGAAAAAGACGCAGGAACTCTCCAAGGGCATGCAGCAGAAGATCCAGTTCATCGCGACACTGCTGCACGATCCCGAGCTGATCATCATGGACGAGCCGTCCTCCGGCCTTGACCCGGTGAATGTGTCGCTGCTGGAGCAGATATTGCTGGAGCTACGCAACCGGGGGCGCACGATTCTTTTCTCAACCCACCGCATGGACCAGGTGGAGAAGCTATGCGATGCAATCTGCCTGGTGGACCAGGGCGCCGCCGTGCTGGAAGGCACGATGCGCGCGGTGAAGTCGCGCTATGCACGGAATCGCGTGGTGATTGAGTATGCAGGCGACGCATCGTTTCTGACGCATCATGCGATCACCGATCTGAGGGAATTTCCCGGGCGCGCCGAGTTCAAGCTGCGCGACGGAGTCGATCCGCAGGCTCTGTTGCGCGAGGCGGCGGGCATGGCGCAGGTCTATAAGTTCGAACTGGCTGAGCCGTCGCTGGAGGAGATATTCATTCGCACCGTGGGAGGCCGAGCCAATGCGTGATGTGCTGCTGATTGCGCGCCGCGAGTACCTGGAGCGGGTGCGCAGCCGGTCCTTTCTGATGATGACGCTTCTGTTTCCACTGATGATCGGACTGCTGATTGGTGGAAGTATCTTTGCGAGCAAGGTGAGCTCCGGAACGAAGAACATCGCGGTGGGCTCGAACGATGCAGTGCTGGCGCATGCGGTAGCCGCCGAACTAAATGGGGAAGGGAAGCAAGCAACGCCGGAGGTGGTGGCGCCGGCCTCCGATGCGGATCGAGCCGCGCTGAATCAGAGGGTGGAGAACCGAACGCTGGACGGCTATCTGTGGCTCGAGCAGAAGTCGGACGGAGACAAGCCGGAGGCAACGTACATCTCGCGTTCGGCGGGCGACATGTTTTCGCTTGGCGGGATGGGAAGCGCGGTCGACCGTGGGCTGGAGCGGCAGCAGCTCGCACGGCACGGCGTCCCGGCTGCGGAGATTGCAGCGATGCCGCGCCATGCCGAAATCCAGACCATGCAGATTCGCGAAGGAAGGCTAGTTCCTTCCAATACGCTGAAGAGCTTTTTCGGCGCGTACGCGATGATGTTTCTCATCTACTTCACGGTCGTGTTCTACGGCATGAATGTGGCGCGCTCCGTGGTGGAGGAGAAGACATCGCGCATCTTCGAGGTGCTGCTTGCAACCACTCAGCCGCAATCACTGATGGCCGGCAAGCTGCTGGGGGTGGGTGCGGCGGGGCTTACCCAGATGGCGATCTGGTGCCTGCTGGTGGCCGGAATAGTGACGGCAACGGCGGGCACGATGCTGGGAGCGGAAGGAATGGGGGCTTACGGCATTCACGCGCAGCAGTTGTTCTTTCTGCTCGCGTACTTCCTGCTTGGGTTCTTCTTCTATAGCGCCATTGCCGCGGGTTTGGGAGCAAGCGTGAGCAGCGAGCACGAGATACAGCAGTTCAGCATGGTGATTGTTGCGCCGCTCACGATCGGCATGGTCCTGATCACGTACATCATCAGCAATCCCACGGCGCTGCCGGTGGTGCTGCTCTCGCTGTTTCCACCTTGCGCGCCCATTGTGATGTTCCTGCGCATGTCATCGCAGATGCCTCCGGTGTGGCAGATTGCGCTTTCGATGGCGCTGATGGTGCTCTTCATCTGGGGCGCGATCTGGGTGGCTTCGCGGATTTATCGCGTCGGCATCCTCATGTACGGCAAGCGCGCCACGCTGCCTGAGATTCTGCGCTGGATGCGATATAGCTAAAAATGCCGAGCTATTTGCCGAATGCTTTTGAGTTCAGGTGCTGTTCTTTCATCTCGTGGATCTGTTTGATTGCAATGGTTCGCGTGCCGTTGCGCTGAAAGACCTCTCCCGACGCGCGGACATATTTACCGACGAATGGCATGAGTAGTTGTCGTTGGCTTGGTCGGGCATCTTGTCGGAAATCGGGAAGTAAATATCCCCTGCCTTGGTAAGGATGATGAGCGGCGAGCCGCTTCTAGCGCATGCAAGAGCGCAGTCAAGGCTGAAGTTAGTAGCCGTCGACTCATGGTTCTGGATCGGGC
>DASVAI010000392.1:0-16838 GCA_036376445.1 Acidobacteriaceae bacterium | reverse complement strand
AGGGCCGATCGCCACACCGATGCAGGACCAGGTTCTCACCAAGGAGGCGAAGGAGATGTTCGAATCCCTGATCCCGCGGGGAAAGATGGGCCAATCTGAGGAAATTGCGTCGGTCGCGCTGTTTCTTGCTTCAGACGATTCCAGCTTCGTGAATGGGGTGGAGTTGGCTGTCGACGGCGGCTTCTCGGCCATCTGAATTCGGCGGATCTCGGTGAGTGTATAACCCAGTGCACTCATCGAATCCGATTGGTACCGATATATCGGCTTGTGGGAAGTTACTTTCACTCTCGGACAATGGGCAATCCAGACGTAACCAGACCGCCAACCGAGCTCCGCGGGGCGAGTCACGACTAGAGCCTCGGACTCCCATGGGCGGCGTGGCCAGATGGCTCAGACAGATAATTCCTCACCGCATTTGAAGCTACACACCCCAAAACAGAACCCCGTTTCCAATCCACATAAGCAAACCCGAAGGAGAGAATGATGAAACTCCGTCGCAAGGAATTCTGCCCCATCCACCGGTCCCTCTATTGCTGTGGTCGCGAGCCGATCCGGAAGGGAAGCAGAGTGACACGTCTTGGAGTGCAGCGGATCGAAGACCCACACCACCCTAGAGGGTATCGCGAACTCCGTTCGAAGGCGGAGATGCGGAAGTTGCTCAACCGCAAAATTGTCCAACAGAACCGGCAATGTGCGATCTGTCAGGTGGCCTTCATCAGCCAGAACGACATCGTGCTCGATCACATCGATCCGAGAGGAGCGAGCGTCGAGCTACTCAGCTTCTCTTGCCAGCCATCCGGATCGTTTCTATCAACTTTTGGAGAAGGCTAAGCCTGGATGATACTCAGGCAACTGCGCCGTCGCTCTGCGCCCGTAAACTACCGGCCGCTTTCGAGTTCTACCAGCGTCGGGAAGCTCTCGCTGCATGGGTCGCCGGCATTCAAACCGTGGCCTCTCGGCGGGATAGAAACCACCCCCAGCGGCGCATAATGGTGTGTCACGCCGTGCGGCGGCAACGACAGCGGAATTGGGTTGCCGCCAGCATCCGTGTCCAGAGCACCTCCAGCGGTCATCATCCGTGGCCATTCGACGTCGCCCGTAGCAGTGCGCGCAGGGATCATCCAGTAGTCGGCCGTGCGATAGCTCTGCGCGAGGCTGCCCGGAACGGAGGGCTGGAAGAGCACCTGAACTCCATCCTCGAGTTCCAGCCAGGTTCCTTCCTGAACCAGTGCGGCGTTGTCACTTCCCAATGTCAGACCGCCCTCTGCGGGATCGCCCGCCTGCAGGTCCCATCGGCGCAGCACAGGGTGCAGGGCCGGATTATTACCGACGGTGGGATCGGGCGTTCCATCCAGCATCACGGTCAGGCTGCCGGTATCGATGGAGTGCACCTGAAGCAGCGTGCCCGGTCTGCTCAGCAGCACGGAGCTGTCGTCCTGCACCTCCACCCAGTCGCCCACTGAGAGGCCGAAGCGACCATCCCGGCCGAGACTCTCCAGCACCAGTTGGCCCGTGCCGCCACCGCTCGAAATTGCAAATGCCACCGAACCGTTCTCGCGCGACCATTTGAAGGTCGCCGCGGTGGACTCGCCCGCATCGCCGCCATCCCAGGCTGCACCTGACCGGTTGATCTCCACGCGATACAACTGGTTCTCCGCGCCGTGATAGTTGGCGGTTGGGTTGATGATGCACGGATCGGTCGATTGCGAGCCCTGCTTCGCCCGCGCCTTGAGGTATCCACGGTTGGGCGGCTGCAGTAGAGCATTCAACTGCGCCACGCTCATGCATGATCCGTCGGCGAGCGCCGGTGTTATCCGCACCTGCCACACCACCTGCGCGCGCGTTGCGGTATCCGGGCCGCCCAAGGCGACCTCCCGGATGGCATCATCTTCCAGGTAGGTGATGAGCCGCTCCCATACGTCGAGATACACCTGCGCGGGCGCCACAAGGGCGGGCGGCACAGGATTGTTCGGCTGATTGGAGAAGACGAATCCCGGCTGATGCAGATAGGTGAAAAGCCGGCGCAGTTTCGGTCGCGCCGGGGCACTGATGTCCGGCAGGGCATCGATGGTGATCTTGCCGTTCGCCTTGTTGAAGCTGGTGATCTTCACCAGTACAGGAGCAAACTCCGCGGCCCGCGGAGGGTTCGCGCCGTCGATATCGTCGAATAACTCGAGATAGGAGACGCCCTGCTGCGGCGACCAGGCGGCATCCTGTAGCTCGATGCCGTCCATCGTCCAGCTATCGACCAGCACCGTCCCATCGGCGGCGGGAGGGATCAGCGGGTAAATGCCGATCGGCGTCGAGGCCGCCTCGCACAGAATTCCATCGACATAGAAGTGGCCTTCGCTGATGCGGAAGTCATCGCCTGGCGTTGGCGAGATGCCAAGCGGTGTTATCGCAAACGAACCGGGAGTGCCAGACGCACGTCCCACCAAATCGGTCGTCAGTGTACGCAAATAGCGCAGGAAGATGGAGCCCTGTTCATTCCAGTCGGCGTCCAGTTGTACGCGCCCCTGTTGCATCAGCACCTGCGAGAAACGCTTGGCAGGGTCGAAGGTGTTACGTGTCAGGTCGGCTTTCATGATCTCTCCCTAACTTCCAAAAACGATTCCCGCGGACATGCCAGCCGGGGTGTATTCATCCAGGCGCTTGCGCAGATTCGCCGTTCGTTGCGGTTGGTACAGATCGTGGAACACGCCCATCTCTGACTGGTCATCGGCGCCCGCCGTGATCTCCACCGCGCAGTGGTCAGAGAGCTGGCAGTACGTGGGCTTGCCATAACGCACGCTGTTGAACTGCGGCACAACGCGCCGCGTCTCCCGGTCAAGCAGCCGGGACTTCTCTTCTGCAGAAAGCTGGTCTCGCTTTGCCAGCGCGAGTGCCGCGCTCTGCACCAGGTCGGGCTGGCACTCAAAGCGCTTCGGCGTGCGCGAACCCGGCGTGCAGTAGCAGAAGCGCATGCAACCCTGTTGCCGTCTGCAGTCACGCATCAGGCCAAGAAAGATGCTGTTCTCCGCCAGCTCTACGGCGTGTGCCTGAAACTGGCCAAAGACGGTGCATCTTCGCACCGTCAACACTGCGTACGCGCACAGCTTTTCCGGTGTGCCCAGCGCAATCGCGTCTTCACTGGTCGCATCCAAAATGCTGTCGCTGATTCGGATGGTGCATGGGTCTTCCCGCACCTCGTCGCGATTGACCTGGATCGCTCCCAGGATGCTGTGCTGGATGCGGACGCAGTCCGGAGTGCCGTCGAGCTCGAGGCTCGGCTCCGTGGGACGCGAGGACTCGCAATTGCAGTCCATGCCCCAACCAGGAACCAGCGTGCAGTGACGGATCACCACCCCCGCGACTGATCCTTGCACCTGTACGCCGCGACCAGTGACGAGAATGCCATCGAGGGTGAACCAGCACGATGGAACTGCTGGTCCCGTGGCCACTCGAGGCGTACTGGGAGCGTCCGGCGTCGTGCCGGTGATCGTCAGGTTGTCGGGGGCCGAAGTCTGCCAGTTCAGCAGCCGCAACACCGGCCGCTTGCGATTCGCCGCGCGCAGCTGCAGCGTCTGCCCCGGCGCAAGCACGATATCGATCGGCTCGACATACACCCCGCTGTCCGTGATCTCGATGACCGCGTCCTTCGGTTTGTCATTCTTCCAGCGGTTCAGCGCATCATTGATGTGTGCAAACTCCTCCTGCTGGCCGACCTGGTACAGCGTATAAACCGGCGGCTGTTCGAGCGTACGGTCATATTCTCCGCCGCCTATGTCCGCGCTGAAGGCGTAATGGTAGGACACCCACACACCTTGCCGGCGCATCTGGGTTGGCGGAAATGCGATGCGTCCAAGTTGAGGATCCACGGCAACCTGCCCCGGCAGGGGACGGTAGGTCCAGTCCGTCAGGTCGGCCACGACCAACGATGCAGGGTCGACCAGCCGCGGCGGCGTGCCCGTCCAGATGGCGAAGCTCTTGCCCGCGCCGTAGTAGAAGGGAATTCCGTTGCTCTCGGTCTCCGCGGCTTCGTCCGTTTCCACCACCTCCAGGTTGCGGCGCGAGATCGGCGCCGGAAACAGGAGTCGTCCGACTGGCGCGCTGGCCGCGGGCTGCGGCTGGTTATAAAGCGGCATATCATTACCCAGCACGCTGAAGGAGTAGCAGTTCGGTGTCGCATCCTCGTAATATGCGGGGGCGTTTGTAATTGAATAGGATTTGAGCCGCCACACGAATACGCCCACACCCGGCAGGCTGTACAGTCCGGGGAAATGCCGCGCGCCGATGCAACGGATCCCCGCGGTATGCGCTACTTCGTCGAAGGCGCCGCCCAGGTCGTCCATGGCATCGCCGTCGCGAATGTCCGCCGTGCGGCCGCGGTCCATCTGCAGATAGTTGATGTTCTGCGTGAAGCTGAGCAGCCGGTAATATTCGACCGCGCGCGCCGGCCAGCCGCCGACCTCCGATGCCAGATCTTCAAGGACGTTGACTGTGCCTTTGCGCCGACGCAACCGTATCGTATTTGCCACTTCGCGCCGTGGAATCAGCATCTGCTCGCGCAGCAGGGCACGCCCATTCGTGACTGTCGCGGGTTCACCCGTGGGATACAACGGCGTGTACCCAATCAGGTCACCAATGTAGGGAACGACCCAGTCCTGGCAGGTCTCGATGAACCAGTTCTCATAGAGGTGAGCGATGTCGGCGTCGAACAAATTGACTTGTTCTGCAATCACCTGCAACAGCGCACGCAACGGATAACCGCGATCCGCGTCGCGCAGACGTTGGATGGCGGGCAACAGCTCGTACAGACGATCGGCAGTCGGACTATTCATTACGGAATCTCCGTCAGGATCAGGGTGTCGGTGATATCCGGAGTAAGCATGACCAGCTCGGCCGGCACAATCCGACTCGCCGGGTCGGAGACTGTTGGGTCGACATGCGCCAGCTCTGCTTGCACCGCACCGCCCAGGCCGAGGCTCTGTGCCAGACCGGCAAGCTGTCCCGCGGTCACTGACTCTGGAACCGATGAGAACTTTTGCATATTCACGTAAAGCACGCCATCCACGGCTTGTATCGCGCTGACCGCCTCGCTCAGAAACGCGCTCTGTCCCAGTTCGCGGCGGTCGAAACTGTAGAGATCGAGGAGTGTCGAGCGCAGGTTTGCGGCTACGGTCTCCCACTGCCACGCCGGCTTGATCTTGACTCCAGCGGCGATGACCAGCAGACGCAGCCGCCGTATCGCGATGTGCACCGGCTGGTAGGGATCGTCCGCCGCCGCCAGCGCGGCGCGCAGTGCCTGGTAGAGATCGGAGTTTGCGTCGATGGGGATGTCGTCTTTGCCCGCGATGGTCAGGTGCACCAGCGACCGGCGGCCATCGCTGAGGCGTTGTGCACTGGCCTTCGCAATTCCGGCAAAGGCACGTGCGAAGTCCGCGTAGTCTGCTATCGCCACCAGCCTGTCGAGCGCCGCCACGCCGATCGGCACATTGCGCCGCGCCTGATCGCGCGTATCGCCGTCCGCCCCGCCGCTGGCCCGCAGCGGGTTGATGACGCTCTTCACGCCGAGCGGCTGGGTGGCCAGCTGGCTGATCTGGAGCGCCTCCGCATTGCCAACTTTGCCGGTACCGCTGCGGTATACCGCCTTCACGTTCGCCGTGCCGGAAGGAACGCGCAGACCGTGTTCGCCATTTCCGGTGATTACGGTCACCGTCCCTGCATCGTCCGTCTCGGTGATGTAGGCGCGGTCCGACGGCCCCAGCACGAACAGATTGGGAGACTCCTGCCACGCTACTTCGTTCACTCGTACTGTCAGCGTGCTCGCTGCTCCTGCCGGTGTGGGCGCCGGCAGATATGTGAGCGGCGCCTGATGCAGCGGAAAGTGCTGCAATGTCTGGCTCGCGTCGCCATCGCCCATCACCTCGCCCTGAGTCTGGCCGTGAGTGGCCTTCACCACGTTGCCGTAGAGCGTCACCGTGCTGGCCTCGTAGGTGTAGGCCAGCTTGTTCGCGAGTTTCAGGATGGTGTGCACCGGGCTGCTGGAGATGCGCCAGGCGAACACCCCGTTCAGTGCCAGCCTGCTGGCCGGAATTTGGCCGCCAGGAAACGCCTCGTGTGTCGCCGGATCGATCAGCAGACCATCGAAGGCGGAGAAGTCTCCTCCCAGCTCTTCCTGGGTCGGCACATAGGCATTGACATAAGTCCCAGGTGAGAGCTGCACCTGATCACAGAAGGTCTGGTCAGGAAATCGCGGTGGTTGAGGGAACGCTGCGAGAAGCGTCTCCGTATCCACAGCAAGTTGTCCCACCACCAGCCGGTCGCCCGCCGCGTTCGCGTTGGTCGTATACAGATATTGCGAGAAGGGAACCAAGTTCGCAGGAAACGGCGCGCACGATGGATCCCGCGATCCTTGCGTCACGGACGAAATCATCACCAGCTCAGTACCAGTCACGCCGCTGACGTTGGGAATGTCCGTGCGCTCGCCAGAGACAATGATCCACTTGCCGGACTCGAGGCCGCTGTAGAGCGAATCGAGCTCAACGGTGTCGCCCTCGATATCAACATCGAGTGGCTCGTCGGCCAGATCCAGCAGCTCCGGCTGCGTGTACGCTGTGGCACCGCGGAAGATGCTGAGCGGCGGATTACCGGCCTCGTCTTCGGCAGGGATGCCGTCCAGCCATGAGTCGCTAAGGGAAAGCCGCGTGGTCTTTGCCGCCATTCCATAGTCGGCCCGGGATATCGGGTCGACCGAGGTCACGCGGAGATACATGGGCTGATTGGACGAACCGGAGTCGGTACGGTTCACTACCACCCAGGAGCCCGGCGTAACCTTGTCATACACCGCGTCGAGATGCAGCACGAAGCCATTTCTGTCCGTTGTAACGAGTTGCCATTCGGTCGGCGCTTGCAACGTGCCATCCGTGATCACGGTTTGGAGCGGGGCATTGTTCCCAAAGGGTGCGGCTTTCGCTCGCATGGCGTAAACCACCGCCTGACGAACGGGCATCACGATCCCGCTCCACGCCTTGTAGAGCGTCGGCGCAATCTCCGGATGGAATGCGGCCAGCAGCCGCGGTGCAATGTCCGACTGCGATGCGAAGGCCTGCTGCACCGTGCGCGACAGCTGGAAGGAGTTGCGAGGCTGCAGAGACTGCGGCTTCGCCAGTGGTTCCAGAATCTTGAACAGATTGCCCAGAGGAAACGGCTCGAGCGGTGCTGCAATCGGGGTTGGCGTGCCTGTGCCACCGGCCTCGCGGCCGGGCGGGGACGCCATGAAGCCCGTCAACACCTGCAGTATTTGTAACAGCCATGGTTCCAACCGAGTAAATTTACGCCGGACTGCAGTATCGTGCTTCTGTTCGATGTCGGAGACCGCCGGCGCGAGTAGCTCGGCAACAGCCTTGCTGTCCGCAGCCGTAGCCAGGTTCGCATTCAATTGAGTCAACATCGCAGCCACTTCTGTGGCCAGATCAGAGTCGGCAAAGATGTCCTGCGCTTGTTCGATGAATTCCGCCAGATCACTGGAGAGCTGGCCGATCGAATGAGCCCCGGTCATTGTGGGTGGCGGCACCAGCACGATCTCTGTTCGCTGGTCCTCGGCCTGCACCTTCATTTCCTCTACAAATCGCAGCGCCTGCTGGCCCGCACTTTCTCCCGCAACAAACAGCAGCGCATCGCCGCGCTTGAGATTGGTCGAGATGCCTTCAAGGTAGACGGTGTCGCGGGTGCGCGCATCGGTGCCGAAATCGGTAGGCGACCCAGTTGCATAGTCCGCGAGTGTAATGACCTGCGGTCGGGCCAGCCGTGGCGTTAATGCGTTCCAGGCGTCCTTGGCGGCCAGGTCCTCAAAGGTTTCGAAGGGCTGCGGCTTGTCTCCCGTACCGGCGGGCAGGCTTTGCGCGCGCGTTCCTCCGGGGATCACTCCATCAAAGCCGCCGCTGACTGTGAACGCCAAGTAGACGCTTGCCGAGATCCCCGGACGCAGGCGGTAGCCCACCAACCGGGCCAGTTCCAGCACCGAACGACGCTCCACTGCCGTGCGCAGAAAGCCCTCATTCGCAATTCGCTCCTGATAAAACGTGAGGACATCCGCCACTATCGCCCAGGCGTCCAGCAGCGCGATTGACGGGTCGCTCAGCTCACGCGTCGTCAGGGCACGCAGCGGATAGATGCGCTGCAGCGTGTTGCTGCCCTCAGCCACCGGAACATCGAGATACCAACTAGAGAGGCGCGCCATCATGCTCTCGAGAAAGGTCGCATAGGTTCCCATGCGATACGCGATGGCCGGCAGTCCGGGACGGTTCGCCTCGGGCTGCGGTGTTACGACTTCGATGCCCGTGCAGCATCCACATGGCTGCTTCATCTGCCACCTCGCAGGTCGAGAACCAGCACACCGTTCTCCGGAAAATTCGGGTCGTTGTCGAGCTGTGCTATCTCCAGCGGACCTAACAGAAGCGCTCCGTTCACGGGCAACTCCTCGCCCGGCTGATCGATGGCCGCATCCGGCTCCGTCATCTCGTACCGCTCCAGCTCCGTCACCATCGCGTTCTCCACGCCGGGCACCGCCTGCACTGCCGCCAGCAGCGCGCTCACATAGACGCCATCTCCAAAGGTGAGATTGTCGGGATGGAAGAAGCCGAGCGTGCCGTCGGGCAGCATGCGGTTGCCGAGCCGCGCGGCTACTGCTGCCTCCACCTGACCGCGCAGGTAGTTGCTCGCAACACACACTGTTACGGATACTTTCAGCGGCACATAGATCGCCGGTGCAACCAGCAGGTCCTGTCCCATTTTGCGGAATGGCGCGAGGTAGTCGGTGATCTCTTGCAACAGCTCTGCGCTGTCACTTTCGATGCTCATCGGGTCGATGGCCACCAGCGTGGTGTACCAGCTTCCGGTCCAGCGCAGCTGGGCCTTGGCGCGCTGCAGGGGGACGAACGGAGCCGCGCAGATTTGCGCATCGCTCGCCGCCAGCGCCGCGCGCGTATCGAGACGGCGCTGATTGTCTCCGGCAATACTCGCGTAGTCGTCCGCAGTGATCGCGCGCTCCAGTTGATTGCGGAATGCAAATGGCGCGAACAGCCGCACATCGTCCATCGACTCTGGGTCGGTGCCGCCGCTGGCCGCGAGCGGATTGCGCACCCGCACATCCAGGCCGCTGACCGCGTCCTCGCGCACCACCAGATAAATCAGTGTCTCCGCTCCCACATTCCCTGCAGCGCCGTTGCCGACGCGGTAGGTTGCGCGGAACGATTCGCCTGCCTCGGGTCGCTCGCCGCAAACACCATCGCCGAAGCGGAGATGCGCGATGCCGTCGTTATCGATCTCCGCCACAAAATTTCTGTCTCCCGGTGCGCTCTCCAGCAGATCGAGTTGCGCCGTCCATGCTTCGAGCAGCGTGTTCAGATCGCTCAGCACTGCGGCCAGGAGCGCAGCAGGCGCGGGTGGTGTGCCGTCCCATGCCGCCAGCGCCTGTTCTGTGGCAGCGCTCAGGTGGGCGCCAAGTGAGTAGGCAGCCGCGGTCTGCGGGTTCTTCAGCCGCTCGGCCAGACTCTCCAGCAACGTCATGTCGTCGAATGTGAACAGCGGCCGCACCGTGCATGGCGGCGGGGGGTCGGGAGCCGGGTCGGCACATGCCGGCGCCGGTGGAATGCCAGCAAGCGTTATCCATGGGAGGGCCTGCCGCGGATCCTGCTGCAGCATGGCGACCGCGGAGCATACTGACAGCGGCGCGCTGAAGGTGAGCGGAGATTGGCTGAGCATGGGACGAAACAGACCTGGCAGAACATCGATGCCGCCCGGCTCGCACTGTTGCGGGCAGCGCGGCGCAGTCGAGATTGTCGGCACCGTACCGACGGTCTCGGTCGTCGGAACGCCGTTGTCCACCAGCACTACATTGCCGCGCGCAACGCTCACATTTTCCATGCAGCCGCAATCGGGGTACGGCTCCTGTGAGGAAATGCACAGCGTGAAACGCAAGGCGTCTTCCGCGGCCCACTCGATCTCCGCCACCGGCGTACCATCCGGTGCCCCATAGAGCGGATCGAGTGACGGCGTGACCTTGGTCAGCCGCACTGCCTGGCGATGCGTGGGGTCCGCATCCGGTGCGGCCCCCGTTTTTGGTCCCTTCACCTCCTCAAAGATCAGGATGTCGCCGGCCTTCAGATTGCGCAGCACGCGCAAACGCTCCGTAGCTGCGGCCTTAGCGCGTAAAGCATTGGGCCCGTCGCCCGGCGGGTTATTCCCGCCGACTGGATACTCGGGTTCCCATGCGTCGGCCAGCGTTGCAGACGTAGCGCCCTGTGCCAGGCAGCAGCCGCATTCGCCCCAGGTATAGAAGTCGATTTCGCTGTGTGCGGCGAAGATCGCGATCTGGGGCGTGTCGCCATTCCAGAAGCGCGGCGAGAATGCTTCATATGAAGTTGGTGGAACCGCTGCCAGGTTGCGCTGCGACAGCACCGGAGTTTGCGGAGCGCCCGGATAGCCCGTGATGAAGTACACCTGCGCCGGATTGAAGACCTGGTCGCTCTGCGTAGAGAAGGTGATCCAGGCGCGTGCATTGCAGCCCTCGTGCATCCGGTAGTCCACCAGCCGTGCATGCCGACGCACAGAAATGCGCTGGCGCGCCGTCCCCAGATATGCCTCGGTGGCCACTGCATCCTGGAAGTAGCTCAGCGAATCGCCGGCGCAGGCAAGCAACTCCACCAGCGTGATGCCGATGTCCGGCGCGTGGCTCTCCTGCCACGCGGGCATGGTGAGCGCCATGCGATCCAGCATGAGCTGCCGAAAGCTCTCATAGTCCTTCGCGAGATAGTCGATATCGGGCTGCGTGCGGATAGCCGGCGGGCAGGTGCACGCTGGTTTGCAGTCCAGATCGGTAGGGCAGCCTGCCTTGAAGGAGAAGCTCACCTGCACATAGCGCGGATCAAAGCCATCCATCGGCTGGCCGCCCGCCTGTACTGCCGGCTCTCCCGCCTGTGCATTCACCGCGCGAATGGTGTAGTGCGAGAAATCACCCGGCTTGTCCACGTGCACTTCGAAGTAGTCGTCGAGTGTGGCGTCCGGCTGCCGCATCACGCGCACGGAAAGCACCCGCACATCGCGGATGCGCCGCCCGCCGGTCAGCGCCACGTTCGCCTGGCCGAAATTCTGTGGGGCCTTGCCGAGAAAGAAGACACGCAGTGTCGTCTGCGTGTCGTCCACTATCTCGACATAGTCGAGGCCGAAGACGCCCAAAGCGCGCACGTCCTCACGGCGGTGTTCCCTGCGGCAACTCAGATCCCCGACTCTCATGCTCTGGCTCCGTTCGGTCTCTCTCGATGGCCCGCAACCTCGTTCCCATTCACGGATCAATCCGGCGATAGCTACGCGCCCGGCGCGGCGCGCAGGAAGCTTTCCGTCCGCGCATCGCCGGTGCGTTTCACTACGTACTTCACCACCACGCCCAAGGTGGAATCCTGCGCCGTAACCTCCAGCGCCTGCAGATCGATGACGTCGCCCAGATAGCGCTGCAGCGCAGCCTGCGTGGTGTACTGCAGCGCGGCCGCCAGCTCCGGGCTGTTCGGCGCAAACACCATCTGCAGCAGGGCGCTTCCAAAGTCCGGCCGGTTCACGCGCTCTCCGGGAGACGTGAACAACAGCTGCTCGATCATGTCGCGGATGTGGTCGTCATCATCGGTGGCTGCCGTACGCCCGCGTCCGTCAAAGTGAAATGGAAACTCGATGTTCATCGCTTTTCTTCTCCACTGGTTAAGTCGCGGTCGCGCGCGTTTGCGTCACCGTGATCATCAGAGGTGTTCCGCTGGGCGCGCACAATGCCTGGCTGTCCAGCAGCACCAGTGGCTGCCCGTTCGAAGTGACCCGCGTCGATCCCGTCACCCACTGCGCCGTGACGCATGGCCCGTTCGCTCCCGGCGGCGGCGGCAACGTGCAGCCCGTTACCACGTAGGGAGCCGTCATCGTCACGGTGGGCTGGCCACCCACAGTTACGCTTGGATTCGGCGCAGTGGGCTGCGCTTGTCCCGCATGCGAGCACAACACCGTCGCTCCCACGTGCACCAGAAATCCAGGCATCGTTCCTCCTCGCGTGTGGTTACACCACCACCAGCGCTCCGTTGTTGATGGTCACCGTAGGCCCAGTCATCACAATGCTCGCGCCCTTGCCGTTGTCGATGTAAATGCCCGTGTCATTGACGATGATGGTTGCGTTCGTCGTGCTCTTGAGCATGATGCCGCCGGTCGGGCCGGGCAGGTCGCTCACCACGATGGCGTTCTCCAGCGTGGTCTGGATGACCAGGTTTGGATCTCCGGGTACGCCGGCCAGCGCCAGCGTCGGCAGCTCCGAGGCCTCGCCCCACCATCCTCCAATCCATACCGGCCGGTCCGGATCGCCGCCCTCAAACTGCAGCCAGACACCGGCGCCAATCTGCGGCACCAAAAAAGTGCCCATTCCCTGACCGGCAATCGGCATGCATGGATTCGCCCAAGTGGTCGGCGTTAGCCCGCTGACGTCAGGAACGGTCGCCATGATGCGACCGATCTGCAGTGGGTCGATGTTGTTGACCACATTGCCGCGATAAATGCCGTAATACTTCGGCCCTTCTCTCATACGCTCACCGTCGATACGGAGGATCCCAGGCCGCCACGTGCCAGGCTGAAGCTTTGCTTGTATTCGCCGCGCTTGATGTTGTGGGTCACGCTCTTCACGTAGTACTTGCCGTCGTAGTACTCGCCCGCGCCGCGGACTGCTGCCAATTGCCGGGCCTTGAAAATGTGCCCGTAGCGCAGGACATCGAGCTGCCCGCTCGCCGTCACTACATCCGCGCTCTTGAACAGCGCCCCCAGAGCCGCCAGGGCCGCACCGGCGGGGCTCTCATTCGCGATCGGCTTCAGGTTCTCGCTGCGCAGCGGCGTTGGCGCATGCGCGGCCAGGGGCGCCTTCAGCAGATCGAGGTTGGGTACCGGGATGGGGATGGGCAGCTTCGTATTCGGTTCAATGATGGTTACGAAATATTGGGTGGCCAGGGTCCCGTCATAGGAGAAGTTCAGCGAGTCAATGTTCGTGGTGCCATCGAAGTTGATGCTGAGCGCCGGCTGCGGGCCGCCGAACATCTTGCTCAGGTCCGGACCCCAGTAGGCCATGCTGGACCCAGGCGTCGGCCCGGGGTCCAGATAAAAGACAGCGCCGGTTAGCTGCGCCAGTGCGGTGACGAACGCGTAGTCCGTGCCCTGCTGCTTGACGAAGTGGTCGAGCGGGTTCTGGAAGTTGGGAATGCTCGAGGGAATCGCCAGCGGAACCACACCCAGCACCAGGTATTTGGCCAGCACTGCTTCGACGATCAGAAACTCCGGCAGCGCCGGATATGGAATGCCGGTCAGATCAAGGAAGTCCATCAGCGCTGTGAGATCGATGCCCGTCACTGTCAGTATGGAGCGCCCCGGCTTGCTGTCCGGTGTAATGTCCTGTTTGGTGATAATGCCGTCCATCAGTACTTCTGTAGCGCCATTCACGGTGACGGCGAGGATGACGCGCTGACGCGGGTCGAAGAAACCCGAAGCCAGCATCCGCTGCACCGGCGATTGCTTGCCCATCGTGAACTTCAACTGAAAACCGCCGCGACTGCCCACAGTCGAGTTCACCTGGACCTCGGTGAGCGCATCGATCACCGGCTGGGGTACCGGGCTCGCCTGGAACGACCCCATCATCAGCGTCAGGTAGAAGCCGCGGTTCATAGCGCTGCTCCGGTAATGCCCTGCGGCAGAGTGATCCGCAGTCTGCGACCCACTTGCGTCACTAATTCCTCCGGCCGCATCGCGCCGTTCGCGTCCGCAATGCGCCAGAACAGCTCCGGATCGCCGAGGAAGGTAGCGGCGATGTTGTCCAGCCGTTCGCCCTGTGTCACTGCATGCTCCTGTATCAACTGCATGTGGGCGGGTGAGGGCAGAAAGCGTCGCTTCAGGTACACGACGGAGACGCCCGGAGGCGTGGTCACGGTCTGCGTATCTATTCCGAAGTAGCGGCTGGTTGACGTGAAGAGTGTGTTGCGCAACGCGGTCTGCGCCAGCAACGCCTGCACCGGATCGAAAGGAGCGCTGGTGCTCATGGGATCCCCCGTATGCCAAGCGCAGAGAAGTTGCCGCCTTGATACATCGCCGCCAGCGTCTGCTTCTGTTGCTGGTAGACCATGTAGAGGCTGCCGCCCTTGTCGTTAAAGTTGAGGTCGTCGATGCTCAATGTGCGCATGCCCAGGCTGACCTTCGCGCGCAGCGGGTTCAGGTTCGGATCGAAGGCCTCCTCGGTGATGCTGAAGTCGGTCAACCGCACCGGCACGATGCGATTCGCGCTCCATACAAACAGCGGCAACGGGGCCAGCACCGGCATGATCTCCAGCGTGCCGCTCTGCGCCAACGTGAAGTTGTTCTGCAGCGTGGTGCTCGGCGGATAAGCGATCATCTCCAGCGCGGCAAGTTGGGGGAAGATTCCGTTTTGCACTACGGAGGGATTCGCGTCCGGATTCTCCAGCTGGTCGGTCGCATCGATCTCCGCCTCCAGTTTGAAGGTCTCCACCGGAGGTCCCTTCAGGCGCAGCGCCTCGGAGCGATCCCCGCCTTCTTCCGCGCCCTGGATCTTCAGCGTGCGCGACAACGTGTCGGGGTTGTACTGCAGCACGATGATGCCGTTCGGGCGTACGGTGAACGTGTCCGGATCGAGCAGCACGATGCCGCCCTTTAGAATGCGCGGAGATCCGGGGAAGCTGCTCATGGCCGCTCTCCGTTGCGCTGCTTCACGCGTTGTACGTTTCCTATGCTCATTTACCGGTTACAAATCGCACCACTGCTCCGGTACGGTCGTCGATGAAGACAGTGAAGAAGTCTCCCGGACTCGGCCTATCACGGTTGCTCGAGAAATCCACCGTCCAGGTGTTCGCTTCACAAACTGCATGGGCCCGGTACTCGCTCAGGTTGTAGCCGTGCTCCTGTGCCTTCTGTTGTGCCACCGCAATCACCTGTGCCGCATCCATCCTGTCCCTCGCTAACTTCTGTCCCTCGCTAAGTCAACCAGTCCGTCACCAAGCCGCCCAGGAAAGCAACGCCCGCCCCGATTGCGGCTCCCAGGCCAGTTCCGCCGCTCAGTTCGTAGCCCGCCAAGGCACCCAATGCCGTGCCACCGGCCAAAATGCCGATCTTGGTTCCGGTGGAAAGACCGGTGCAAAATCCCGCTCTCTGCTTTGCCGTCAGGTCGATGTAGTCCTCCACCGTTTTCTTGCACGCAGCAGTCTTGGGCAGCCCCTTCGCACAATCCAGGTCCGCAGTGTGTGCCCGGCACTCACTGTCCTTCAGGAAAGCCCTGTATTCGGCTCTGCTCATCAGGGGATTGTCCGGTGGATGACCCTTGGGAAGATATCCCCTTGCCTGGCCAGCACATCCCTTCGGCCATTTGGCCTGCCAGTCTGCCATGTGCGAGCTCTCATGTGCCGTCACACAATTCTTCGTGCCGCAGGTTGCGCCACTCCAGGTGCCGTAGATCAACTCGTACCCGCCCGACCCGTTGCACTGGATGGTCGCCGAACCCTGCCGCGGCGATGGTCTCTCTTCGCCGTCGTCTTCCGGCGTCACCCCTACGGATTTCTGGGGCCGGGCAAATGGGTCGCGCAATTTCTTTCGGCAGCTCTCGCATTCGCCACCGCCTGTATGTTGTCCGCAGGCGCACTGACGTTGCAGCCATAGCCCTGCGCCGCTGCTTGAGAACTTTGACCGCCGCAACGAAGTCAGCACCGCTTCCATCTCAGGCCACCTCCGTCTGCAAGCATGGGCAGGACTGTGCCATTACGAAACAGCGGCGCTCTTCGCGAGACCCGTCGCGCGCATTTGGCCTCGGTCCATCTCGCTTTCATCGTGCGACCTCGTTCAGAGCCAGTCCGGTTACCGCTCCGAGACCTGCGCCAAGGGCGCCGAAAAGCGCGCCGATTCCGATGGCCGCGCCTACCCCAAGGGACGCGCCCAGCAGCGCACCGCCAACGGCGCCAATCGCGCCGCCGAGCAGAGCGAGCGGAGCAACGAAGGACGAACCGAAGAGATTCGTGCCACCATGGCCGACAGGCTTCCATTCACACTTGGTGATTCGGCTGATCGCCTCCGCAAAGGGCGCGTAGTCTCGTTCGCTCACGATCTCGCCGCGGCCCATCACGTCCGCGCTTTCTTCATCGGTAGTTCCGTAGCAGTCATCCTGATTTGTGTTGCAGTGAATATGCTCCAGCCCCAGCCAATGACCTGCTTCATGCGTGGCGGTGGTTTGACCCCGGCGAAGATCCGATCCCGGAGTCTTTGTATCGCCGCGATAGATGCCATGCGACTCGCTTCGCGCGCCGGCCGGCTTGTTGTAATTCACCGTCACGTCCTGCACGTTTGCGCCGGAACTCGTCACCGGCACCACGCGCAGGATGGCAGTAGCAGACTGGCAGGGTTCGTCGACGCAGGGCCGCGTGGGCGCCAACAGGAATCGGAAGCTCCACCGGTTGGTCACCTTCTGGATAAGTTCGGTCTGCCATTTGGCGAAGCTTCCCGCTGGCCACGGTCCTTGCGGTTTGAAGTTGACGTTGACCGTCAGCGTGAGTCTGCAGGGCTGCTTCTTCCCGGCGAGCGAGCGGTCGAGTTCGGTGTCGAATGCGCCAAAGCCACTCCGCTTGATACCCAGCTCGCCTTCCTGCTCCGGTCGTTTGGGGGGTTCCTTTTGGGCGGGTACGGGCTGCGCAGCACCCGCGGGAGGAGTGCCGGCCGCTTGACGAGCCAGACGCGCTCCGTACGCTGCGGCAACGCGCGGCGTGACATTTGCCTCCACTCGGGAAGCGCCCTGGGTG
>DASVAI010000391.1:0-4837 GCA_036376445.1 Acidobacteriaceae bacterium | reverse complement strand
AGGGCCGATCGCCACACCGATGCAGGACCAGGTTCTCACCAAGGAGGCGAAGGAGATGTTCGAATCCCTGATCCCGCGGGGAAAGATGGGCCAATCTGAGGAAATTGCGTCGGTCGCGCTGTTTCTTGCTTCAGACGATTCGAACTTCGTGAATGGAGTGGAGCTGTCCGTCGACGGCGGCATGTCAGCCATCTGAATTCGGCCTGTACTAAGGGGACTGCGAAACCTCCAACATCATCCAGCCCGGCTGGATCGAAACCGACTTGACCGCCCAAGCAGATGGGAAAAAGCCACCCTCGCGGTGGCTTTTGATCTCTAATATGTCGCTGTTTCTGTTTCTATTGTCAGAATAGCAAATTGAAGGCATATATCCGGCAGGATTTCTGTGGGTTTCCCGATGCGGGAGTTACTTATCGGCGCTTCGTTCCTGAGGGAACGAGGATTCGCGAAAGACGGCTACGTGGAGGGTTTATTGGTGTTCCACGAGCCCTTTACCCGGCGGCCCGGTAGTGTAGCCTGATTTCCTATTGCCCCATCGTCTACGCAATAAACATCGTTCGGGCAAAACCCTGCGGCGATGGCCCAGAGGACTTATCAGGCTGGATCGACTGACTTCTGCGCAGGTTGCTCGGGGAGCACTCGCACGCGGCGACGCTTCGTCACAAAGGCAATTGCCCATTGCAGCGTGACGAAGAGTCGATTCGCAAATCCGATAAGAAAGTAAATATGCACCAGCGCCCAGGCTAGCCATGCCGGGAAGCCCACAAAGTGCGCAAACCGGAAATCCGCGATGGCATACGCTCTGCCGACGATTGCAAGTTCGCCCTTATCCCAGTACCAAAAGGGCGTCGGTTTTGGCCGCCCCGCAATACGTCGGCGAATCACGTCGGCAACGTATCTGCCCTCCTGGATTGCGGGTTGAGCGACTCCGGGCAACAGCATCGGGGTTCGGGATTTGATGAAGAAGAGATTTCGCACCGGAGCAACGACATGAGCGGTGTCGCCGACTCCAAAGATCTCCGGATGGTCACGCAGGGACATATCCGGTTCCACGATAATTTTCCCGGACTTGTCGGTTTCCCCGCCTAGCCACACTCCCGCGGGTGACGCAACGACACCCGCACCCCACAACACGGTGGCCGCCGGAATGCGCTGTCCGCCGGCGACGATTCCGTCCGCATCGACATTGGTGACAGGAGTACTGGTGAAAACTTCGACTCCCAGCCTCTCCAAGTGCCGCTGCGCTTTGAAGGAGAGAATCTCCGGATAGCTGGGGAGGATGCGGGGGCCTGCTTCATAAAGGAGAATCCGAGCGGATGCCGGATCTATGTGGCGGAAGTCTTTCCCCAACTCCATTCGAGACATTTCGGCGAGTTCGCCGGCCATCTCCACGCCAACGGTTCCCGCACCAACCAGCGCGAAGGTGAGCTGGCGACGAATTTCTCCAGCTTCGACATGTTCAATCGAAGCCATTTCCTCGGCTCGCTCGAAGGCACGCAGTATTTTGCTGCGGATGATGTCGGCATCGTCGAGCGATTCTAGGCCCAGAGCGCAGAGCTTCCATTCGTCGTGCCCAAAGTAGTTGTACTGGATGCCAGTGGCGAGGATAAGGAAATCGTATGGCAAGTCACCCCGTTTCAAATGAACGACGCGTTGTGCGGCGTCGATGCCGGTGACTTCATCCAGAAGCACATCAATATTTTTCTGATGACTGAAGATGGAACGCAAAGCGCCGGATATTTCATCTGCAGACAGCAGCCCGGTTGCGACCTGGTAGAGCATCGGTCGAAAGAGATGATAGTTCCGCTTATCGACCAGTGTTACATTCACCGGCGCGTTACGCAGAGCACGGGCCGCAGAGAGCCCTCCGAAGCCGCCACCGACGATGACCACCCGAGGTAGCATCACATGCACCCGTTATGTCAGAGTCATCTCATGAGATGAGACATGATTTCAGTTCGATTGCTTAAACTTCACGCGCGGCAGACCGGGAGAGAATGCGATCTGCCGTGCGCGAGAATTCAGGCTGCCTTGTGAGTTTGCAACTGAGTCAGCCAGGTTTCGAAACGAGTTTCGCCGAGTCGTGCGTCATTTCCCGGAAGCAATGTTTTCTCGCTGATTTTCGCGCCACTATATAGTGCGTGCGGATCAGCAATGACTTCGCGCGGATCGTTGAGCGAGGCCAACCGCCGCCGCACGAGTTCATCGATGCGGAACTGTTCCGGGCCTCCAATTTCGACGGTGCCGTTCACCGGCGGCCCGACGGCAATGTTTGCCAAGGCGGCCGAAACATCGTCGGCAGCCATGGGCTGGAAGAGTGCAGACGGCAACACCGCCTTGCCGCCGACCATGGAAATGTCGGCGAGGCCTTTGACGAATTCGAAGAACTGCGTGGCCTGCACGATTGTGTAAGGAATGGAGGACGCTCTGATCAATTTTTCCTGAGCGATCTTCGCGCGGAAATAGCCGCTTTCGGAGAGCCGATCCGTTCCCACGACCGATAACGCGACGTGATGTCCTACTTTTGCGGCCGCTTCATAGGTGAGAAGGTTGCGGGTCGATGTCTCAAAGAACTTGAGCACGGCTGCGTCCTCCCAGGAGGGAGAGTTTGAGACGTCCACGACTACCGAGGCATCTTTCAGCGCTTCGGCCAATCCGTCCGCCGTAACAGTGTTAACTCCCGTATTGGGCGTTGCCGCTATTGCTTCGTGTCCCTGTTCCCGAAGCTTGTTGACGAGCCTTGATCCGATGAGACCAGTGCCGCCGATTACTACAATTTTCATTTTTTGTCCCCTTCACTCTTGGCTGATGCATTCGAAGCCATCGTCTCGTCTCACCTCCTTAGCGTACTCGGCTTACAGCGGTTCGGCGGCGGGGACGGGGCGTCTTGCGCCTAGGGCGGACTTGAGGCCTTTGGCCAACTCAATCGACCAGATGTAGACGACCAGCTCGCGTGCGTAGAAGAGGAGCGGCTGGGTGTCGGGCAGCGTGAGGCCGTGGGCGGCGGGGAGCTCGTTGATGTGGATGTCGGCTTCTGCGGCTTCGAGCGGCCAGGGAAGGTGGTGGATGTCGCCCTGGAAGAGATGGCCGCGGCGGTCGGCGGTGTAGAGGCGATAGCGCTCGGTGAGGAAGTATTCGATCGTGCCCGGGGCACTTTGCGCGAGGCGGCGCGTGGGTCCGAGGCCGCGGTAGGTGGCGCGGAAGCGCACTGGCTCCTTCGTGAGGTGGCGTTCGCTGCGATAGAAGAACCGGCCGTCCTGCTGTGGCTTGATGGCCATGTGGGCCCAGTAGTAGGGCAGGCGGAAGAAGGCGCGGGCGGTCATGACGGCGATGGGGTTGGCGGCGTCGAGCGAGAAGAAGTAGACGCCGGCGAGGTTGGTGTGTTCTTCGCGGACGTAGGTGCGGAGGTTCAGCTCCGGAAAGGCGTCCATGCTGGGGATGCGGGGGATCGCGCGGAAGCGGATGCGGTCCATCCAGAAAGGGACGACGCCGATCCATGCGGAGCCGTCGAAGGTGTCCGGTACAAGACCGGCGGGTAGCAGCGGAGTGATGGATGCGGGCGGGACGGGCCAATGGGCGAAGAGCAGGTCATTCCAGCGCTGCGTCACCGACCAGCGGCGCGAGGGCAGCGGGGTGGGCCGATGTCCTGTCGTGTTGAGGATGTCCTGCACGCGCTTGTCCTTACGCCCGCTCCGCGAGGATTTCAGGGCGCCCGGGGTCGCGACCCGCGTCCAGAGTAGCGAAGCGGGGGTGCGGGTGCAATTGGCGGGCGTGGGACAGCTTACAGGTAGCGCTCGCGCAGGATGCCCATGTGATGCGTGACATGACCGGGCACCATGAAGCCAAGTGACAGGACGGTGAATGAATTTCCGCTGGCGATGCCGCGGCGGGTCCAGGCCGGGTCGTCCAGGTTGCGGAAGAAATCGATGCTCGCGCGGCGGACATGGTCGAACTCATCGACGAGAGCCGCCCAGGAGAGGCGGTCGGCTTCCGCGCCGGCCGCGGCGATCTCCTGCTCGAAGCTGGGGAGGGGGTCCGGGAGGGTGCGGGCGAACCATAAGGCGCGAAATGTGAAGAGGCGCTCGGTGTCGTTGACGTGATTGAGTACCTGGCGGATGCTCCACTTATCCGGCGCATAGCGGTGGGTGGATTTGGCTTCCGAGATCCCGCGGAAGAAGGCGAGCGCTGGCTCGCGCTGCGCGGTCATGGCGGCGAGGCAGTCCGTGCCTTCAACGTGATTGATGTAGGTGAAGTAGTAGGGACCGGCGTCTCCGGTGGCTGGGCGGGCGTTCATGGCTCTCAGGGTAACGCCGTGAGTGAGGCTAGGCGAGCCGATTGGGACGTGTTTCTCACAGGGTGTGGCGGAGTCCGGCAAGCCGTATGCTGGTGGCAAGATGCCTGAGACCGAAGTGGCTCCCCTGACGAAAAGTCCCGTACCAGAAGCAGCCGAGCAGCCGCGCAACCAGACGGAAGTGTACGCGGTGCATGGCGCCGATCCCGAGGTGCTGGCCTATGCGATGGCAAAGTATTCGCGGTCGGCGCTGTCGATGAAGGAGTCGCTGCGGGAGATCTCGTCGCAGCGCGCCGAGCAGTTCCTGAACACGTTTTATTTCCAGTACGGGCACCGGTCGATTGCCGATTTGGCGCACGTGGCCTTTGCCATTGAGCGGCTGAGTCTGCTGGCGGCAATTGTGCTGGTGGATGAGCAGCGCTGGGATGGGCAGGAGCGCTCGACGCGGTATCAGAACTTCCGGAAGAGCGGCTGGTATCTGCCGGAGTTCGGCGGAGCGGAGACCGCGAAGGCGACCTATGAGGCGACGGTGGAGCGGCTCTTTGC
>DASVAI010000388.1:0-2938 GCA_036376445.1 Acidobacteriaceae bacterium | reverse complement strand
GCGATTCCGCTGCTTGAGCGCTCACGCAACCAGCAGGTGGCGGCCGCGAATGTCGATGGGAATTATGTGCTGGGTCTCTGTTACATGGACACGCACCGCTACGACGATGCTCGGCGTGCATTTGCGGCCCAGTATGGCTTTGCCGCGGATAGTGCAGAGGCGTATCTGCTTTCGGCACGGCTGCTGCTGCGGCGCGAGTATCTGCCGGTGGCGATTGCGTCGGCGCAGAAGGCGGCGGAGCTTTCGCCGAAGATGCCGCTGGTGCATGAGCTGCTGGGCGAGATTGCGCTGGCGCAATCGCGCGGCGCGGACGCGATCGCGGAATTCGAGAAGGAACGCGCGATCAATCCTCTATACGGCGGGCTGTACGACCGGCTGGGGGATGCCTATCTGCGGGCCGGCGAGTACGACAAGGCGCAACAGTCGCTGAATCGTGCGGTGCTGCTGGAACCGTCGTCGACGGGGCCGTACATCCTGCTGGGCAAGGTGCTGCTGAAGCAGGGCAACGCAGCGATGGCCACGATGTATCTGGAGCGCGCGCGCAACATGGACCCGAACAACTTCATGATTCGCAGCCTGCTGGGACAGGCGTACCGCGCCGCCGGGCGCCGGGAGGATGCGGAGCGTGAGACGGCGAAGGCGGTGGAGTTGCAAGCGGCGACGGCGCCGAAGCTTTCGAAGCCATGAGGTGCCGGGCTCTCGTGGCTGCGGTGGCGGCCGGGATGTGTGCCGTGTCTGGCGTGGCGCAGACCCCTGCTGACCGCGCTACGGCCGCATTCCACGCCGGCTATGACGCGGCCAACTCCGGCGACCTCGAGAAGGCGCGGCGCTCCTTCGCCGAGGTAGTGCGGCTGGAGCCGAAGATTCCCGAAGGGCATGCGGCGCTAGGGTCGGTGCTGCTGAGCCTGGGACGGCCGGGGGAAGCCGCGGCAGAGCTGAAGCGTGGGCTCGCGCTGAGGCCGGACGATCCGAACATGACGATGAACCTGGCGCTGGCGGAGGTGCGCTCCGGCCACTCTTCAGAGGCGATGCCGCTCTTCCGCACACTGGAGAAGCAGGGCACGGCTCTTTCGCCGGAGGTGGAGATTGCGTATGCGCATGCGCTGACGCTCCATGGCGAGCGTGCGGCGGCGATCGATCGGTTGCACGCGGCGGTGCAGGCTGCGCCGGACAATGCGGCGCTGCATGATGCGCTGGGATCGCTGCTGGCACAGGAGCAGCAGTGGTCTGCAGCGCAGCCGGAGTTTGCGCGCGCAGTGGAACTCGATCCCAAGATGGTGGCGGCGCGGCTGCATCTCGCGACCGTGTTAATGCAGACGAACCAGCCGGTAGACGCAGCAGCCACGCTCGAGGCGGCACGTGCCGAAGCTCCGCAGAATGTCGACGTGCTGAACGCGCTGGCGATGGCGCTGAGTGCGCAGGGCAACTATGACAAGGCGCTGCCGGTGGCGCAGGAGGCAATGCGGCTTGCGCCCGCGAGCACTGCGGCGGCGTACCAGTCGGCGCTCGCATTGCAGGGATTGGGTCGCGAGCAGGAGGCGATGCCGCTGTTCGAGCGCGTGGTGAAGGCGGAGCCGGACAATGCCAGCGCGCTGACGAATTATGCGCTGTCGCTCGTGCAGCAGGGGCGGGCAAAGGAAGCAGTGCCGCTGTATGCGCGCGCGGCGGCGCTGACGCCAGATGATCCTGTGGTGCATGAGGACTTCGGCGTCGCGTATCTGCAGCAGAGCGATCTCGACGATGCGATCCGCGAGTTTCAAGCAGGGCTGAAGGTGGACAGCAACTCCGCGCAGCTGCACTACAACCTCGGGCTCGCGTACAAGCTGAAGGACGACACGGCGCGCGCAATTCCGGAGCTGGAGACGGCGGCGCGGCTCGATCCGGAGTCGCCCGATCCGGCGTACACGCTGGGCGTGCTCTACATGCAGGCCGGCCGCTTCAGCGATGCGGAGACGCAGTTGCGGCGCACGCTGGAACTGCGGCCGCAGAATGGCGATGCATGGTCGGTGCTTGGCGCCGTTTACAAGCAGGACAACAAGCTGCCGGAGGCGGCGGATGCGCTGCGCCGCGCGATCACGCTGCTGCCGAACCAGCCGGGGCCGCACATCACACTGGCCGGCGTGCTCGCGCAGCAGGGACAGCGCGCCGAGGCCGCGGCGGAGCGGAAGCAGGCGGCGGAGCTGACACGCGTCGCCGTGAACCGGCAGCGCGCCACGTTCGCGACGAATACGGGGAAGATGCTCCTGGCCAAAGGACACGTGGCCGACGCGCTGTCGCAGTTCCAGGATGCGATCGGCAGCGATCCGGGCTTCGCCGATGCGCATGCCGGATTGGCCGCGGCGCTGGAGCGGCAGGGGCGGAGCGCTGAGGCTGCTGCGGAGCGGGAGAAGGCGGCGACGCTGCGGCGGTCGACAGCGCAATAGATGGCTCTGCTTTCTTCGCTTGCTCAGCGCGAATGATGTCGCTGAACCTGATTTGGCCTGTGCCGGTGAACTGCGGGTTCGCTTCGCCTCGCTGAGCACGGTATCGTTCGCGGATGCGTTCCTGCCTACGCTGGAGACGGCGGGCGGCGGCGAGGTCGAGGTCTTGTCCGGTCTTGAAGAGGAAGAGGTCAGCGATGAGTTGCTGATTGCGCATGGCGAAACGGAGCTGGCGACGGAGTTCCTGGCGGGGACCCCCCTCCCCCCTCCCGGTGCGGGAGGCTGCGGTATAAACCGTGCCAGATCATGCGAATATGTGCTGTCCCGAGCATCAAAGTCGTCTTTCTAAAGGAGTTATGGCTAAAGTCGTCCAGGCATTGGAGTTAGCGGCGTTGATTGGAGCGCAACAGAAAAAGCCACCGCGTTGGTGGCTTTTATCTTCTGATTCTCTATTTCTATTGTAACGAATTGAACATATATAACTGGCAACTTTCCTGTGGGTATTCCCGATGTGGGAG
>DASVAI010000382.1:0-13292 GCA_036376445.1 Acidobacteriaceae bacterium | reverse complement strand
CTGTTTACGTGGACGAAGGAAATCGTAAACACGCGACCAAGGATGATTCCCGGCATCATAGGCCGCCTGCAGTGCGGCCCCACAGATGCTGGATGCCGAATCTTTCGTGGAGCTCTCAAGAAGAAGCCGGACGCGCTCGTCATCAAACGTCGTTTCCCCTCGTCGACTCTCGGCCATTCCCTTGGTGACGAGAAGCAGCTTGGCATGTCGACCGAATGCCAGAACCGCCGGCTCATAGGTGCTGTGGGTAAAGAGCCCCAGCGGAATTCCTCCCGGCTCGAGAACACGCGCACTTTCCGCATCGCGAAATGCGGCGAGCAGGTGGCCGGCATAGTGATACGTAAGGACATTGAGAGCCAGGTTGTAGCAACCAAGAAAAGCCGGAGCACACCGGACGCCGCGAGCCGCCTCAATGAGTGAGCCATTGAGATCGCGCACCAATACGGCGATGCCTTCTGACTCATTTGCGTCAGAATGCTGGAACAGATCCTGTGCCCTGGTTCGGAACGCATGCTGTACGTCAACCGCGATCGCGTGCGTTTCCGGTCGCCTGCCGGCGATGTCCATCAACAGAAATACCACCCGGGAATCGATCGCCACACCGTCGAAGAAGTCCCCGGCACATCGAGCCGAGTGGTACCGGGCTTGAAGATCCAGGCCCTCGAATTGCGGCAAGGTAACGGGAAGCGGAGAAGCGCCTGGCAGGCTCCGTGATCCTGATTCCGACATAGAAGGCCACCCCGATCTCTAGTCCGGCAATCCCGCGAGCCGAGCCTTCTCCCGCTCAAAGAACCGTTCCATAAACTTCGTATCGAAGCGCCCCTCGCGAAACTCCGCATCGGCAAAGATCTTCTGGTGCAGCGGGATCGTCGTATGGATCCCCTCCACCACAAACATCTCCAGCGCCCTCTGCATCCGCGCCATCGCCTCAGCGCGGTCCTTGCCGTGCACGATCAGCTTTGCGATCAGCGAGTCATAGTACGGCGGCACAAAGCCCTCGGCATACTGCGCTGTGTCGACGCGCACCCCGTTGCCGCCCGGCACGTTGAATACATCGATCTTCCCCGCCGACGGCGTGAACTTCTCCGGATGCTCCGCATTTACGCGGCACTCGATCGCATGTCCGCGAATCGTCACCGGATCGGTCACGATATCCGAGAGTTTCTCCTCCGAAGCGATCCGTAGCTGCGCCTTCACCAGGTCCAGTCCCGTCACCATCTCGGTCACCGGATGCTCCACCTGGATCCGCGTGTTCATCTCGATGAAGTACAGCTTCCCGTCCTCATCCATCAGGAACTCGACCGTGCCCGCGTTCTGATATCCGATCTGCTCCAGGCACCGGCGCAGCGTCTTGCCGATCTCCTCGCGCATCTTCGTATCGACCTGCAGCGATGGCGCCTCTTCAATCAGCTTCTGATGCCGCCGCTGGATCGAGCACTCGCGCTCGCCCAGCGACATCACGTTCCCGTGCTGGTCGGCCAGAACCTGGAACTCAATGTGCCGCGGCTGCTCAATAAACTTCTCCATATACAGGTCGCCGTTGCCGAAGGCGTTTGCCGCCTCCGTCTGCGCCGCCTGAAACAGCGCCGGCAGCTCATCCTTCGAGCGGATCACGCGCATGCCGCGTCCGCCGCCGCCCGCAGAGGCCTTCAGAATCACCGGATACCCCACCGAGTTCGCCCACTCCAGCGCCTCGCCCTCGCCCTGAATCACGCCCTCGGAGCCCGGCAGGATCGGCACCTTGGCCTTCTTCATCGCCATGCGCGCCTTTTCCTTCTCGCCCATCAGCCGCGTCACTTCTGGCGGCGGTCCGATGAACTTGATGTTCGACGCGCGGCATACCTCGGCAAAGTTCGCGTTCTCGCTCAGCAGGCCATAACCCGGATGGATCGCGTCCACATCCGCAATCTCAGCGGCAGAGATCACCGCCGGCACATTCAGGTAGCTCTCCGCCGAGCGCGGCGGCCCGATGCAGATCGCCTCATCGGCAAAGCGAACATGGAGCGAATTGCGATCCGCCTCGCTGTACACCGCCACCGTGCGGACGCCAAGCTCTTTGCAAGCGCAGATCACGCGCAGCGCGATTTCGCCGCGATTGGCGATCAGGACTTTCCGAAACATGCATTCCCTTCACGCGCCCTCTCTGTGCAGACTGGAGCGCCGTCGTAACCATATATCTCTGTCATCTCGACCGGAGCCGGTCGCGCGAGCGATCGGCGAAGTGGAGAGACCTGCTGTTCCTCAATTCACCCAGTCAATCCAACGTGAGCGATCAGAGGGAGCGAACCTCGCAAATCGTGCCGCAGGCAACGTCGCCCGTGCCGCCAGCACCCTAGCGCGGCTTCACCGCGTACAATTTCTGCCCGTACTCCACCGGCTGCCCATTCGTCACAAAGCGCTTTACAATTTCCCCCGCCGCATCGGACTCGATCTCATTCATCAGCTTCATCGCTTCCACGATGCACAGCACTTGCCCTACCTCCACCATATCGCCCGGCTTCACAAACGCAGTTGACCCCGGGGACGGCGACTCATAGAACGTCCCCACAATCGGCGATTTGACGATATGCAGCCCGGCTGCTTCATCGACTGGCGCGGCCGTTTCAGCCTGCGCTGCCACGGAGTGCGCCGCCTGCGGTCCGGCGCCTGCGGGATGCGCATGAGCTACCGCCGCCGGATGAAAACCTGCCGCTGACTGCGCCGCCTGCGCAGCGGCCGCCAGGTGCGCCATCTGCGACAGGTCTGCCGGCTGCCCCGGGCTGGCAAACTTCAGCCGCACCTTCAGCTCGCCGCGTTCCAGGTCGAACTCGCCGATGCCGTTTTCCTTCAGGAACTCGATGAGCTGTTTCAGCTCTGCTATCTCTTCCGGATTCATGCGTCCCAATCTTCTCGTTCTCTAGAGCTCTATCCATGCCTTGGTCGCCGGCGTCAGCACGCGGCAACCGCGCCGCTCCACCACCACTGTGTCTTCAATCCGTACACCGAACGCGACGGGAATATAGATGCCAGGCTCGATGGTAATGACCATCCCTTTTGTTAGCAACGCCTGCTCTGCCACAGCGATGCGCGGCCCCTCATGAATCTCCAGTCCAACTCCGTGTCCGGTCGAGTGCGTGAAGTATTCCGCCAGCTTCGCCTCGCGCAGCACACTGCGTGCTGCCTCGTCCACATCGCCCGCCTTCGCACCCGCGTGCACCGCTGCCACAGCGTTCTCCTGCGCGGCGAGCACTGCGTCATAGGCCTCGCGCTCGCGCGCCGTCGCGCTCCCCATGTGCACGGTGCGTGTCATATCCGAGCAATAACCGTTGAGAATAACACCGAAATCGAGCGTAACGAATCCGCGCCGCGGCAGCTTCGCACCGGATGCCGTGCCATGCGGCATCGCTGAACGCTTGCCGCTCGCCACGATCGTCGCAAACGACATCGCCTCCGCGCCCCACAGCCGCGCGCGATACTCCAACTCCGCCGCCACCGCGTTCTCCGCAATGCCCGGCCGCATGAATCCAAGGATGTGCTCGAAGAGCCGCACGCCCAGCGCCGCCGCCTCGCTCATGCGCTCAATCTCCGCGGCATCCTTCACCATGCGCTGCTCTGCAATCAACGGCGATGGAAGCGGAACGAAAAACCCCCTGCCGCCCTTCACGGCCTTCTGCATCGCGGCGAGCGCCGCGATCGTGGTCTGCTCGCCGTCGTAATACGCATGCTTCACACGCGCCGCAGCAAGCCATCGGCATGCCTCGGGTACCGCAGGGCCCTTCGCAATCCGCACCTCCGCGCCCTTCACCTCAGCAGAAGCCTGTGCGGTGTAGCGGCCATCAGTGACGAGAAGCGCAGCCTTCGCGGTAATCGCAAGCGCCGCATTCGATCCCGTAAAGCCGCACAGATAGCGCACATCCGGCAGATGCGTAACCAGCAGTGCGGGAATCTTCCCCTTCGCCATCGTGGCGCGAAGCTGGCGCAAGCGAACTGAAGTTTTCTGTAAAGAATTGGGGCTCATCGCGAGAGACTATACATATAACGATAATGCCTCGAGTGCCAGAACTCGGCTCTCATGGAATCGGCTATGGCAGCAATTGCGAAATTGAGCTCAGAGATGCGTCGCGACATTCGCCGATCTCTCCTTATTGGAATCGGCATTTTCGCAATAATCTGCGCTCTCTCATCGCTCTTTCCCTCAAGAGGAGTTGATAACTTCTTCATGGTGGGGATGCGATTTGCAGCTGTCTTGTTTCCAGCGGGCATTCATTCCGACGCCGGCGTCACATTCCTTGCACTTGGCATCGCAATCGACGTATTCGTGCCCTCATTGCTCACGTTTATAGTGATGCGTCTGATCTCTCGAAGGAGAGAAACGCAAGAACTCGACTGAACTCGCTTCCTGACCAGCGTCTACTGAGCCGCGCTCTTCCGCCGCGAAGGCCGCACACTCTCCACCGGCTTCTTCGCTTTCGCCCGCGACACCTTCTCTTCCGTACGCGCCGCCGGCATATTCCCGCCCGTACTCTGCTGGTCCATCCAGTCGTTCAGCCGCGAGCGCTTGAAGCGCCACCGGTTCCCCAGCTTGAACGCCGGAACAAACCCCTCCGACGCGTACTTATATAAAGTGTCCGCGCTGATGCCCAGGTAATCCGCCGCCTGGCGGATATCCATTACCTCGCGCTGCTCCGTCGCTGCCGTCTGTGCTTTCATCGGAATTCGATTCCTTCCAGGGAACTTCCTCCCGGGCAGCCTGAACCATGTGCGGTAGACCCGGCGTCTTGTATATACCCTGTTTCTTCGGGGTTCTTCAAGATTCTTCCCACTTCCGTGGTATCCGGATGGATATCTTCCGTGGTTTCTGCCAGATACCCGCCGGGGCGGGCTGCGCCGTCATCGCCTCGAACCTGTGCGTATGTAATTTCTCCGAACGCTCCGTGTAATCGGCGGAAAACTGCATGAACATGCTTCGAAGTGCCGCCCGCGCCATGAAATCCCAATCATTTTTTCTCGTTCCCTCAGGCAATATCTTGCTTTCGTTTGTATTCTGAAGCAGCAACGGTGAGTGCAGTCTGCTCGCCCGCGCTTGATTTGCTTTTTTATTCCCTCCCGCCAGGAGCATTCAGTAGTGAAGAAACAATTCGTCCTCCCCCTTGCCGCGATGCTGGTCGCAGGCCCAGCATGGGCGCGTCAGAACGGCAACGCAAGTGTCTCAGTTTCCACCTCCGCACTCAGCTTCAATGGTTCCACCGGCACCGTCTCATCCCAGCCACTCACCATCACCTCCACCGGCCAGAAGGCTGTCACGATCCAGAAACTCTCCTTCTCCAACAGCACCTTCTCCGGATCAACTGTCGCTCTTCCCGTCACGCTGTCCAAGGGCCAGAGCATCAAGGTCACGATAACGGCACAGCCGAAAAGCAGCGCGCAAACCGGCAGCCTTGCCATCACCACCACAGCCAACGACCCTTCGGTCTCGCTTACGGAGACCGCCACCGTGGCCTCCACCACACATCAGGTCAATCTCTCCTGGAAAGCGCCGTCGACCACTCCCGTGGCGATCGACTCCTACCAGGTAGACCGCGCCGTTTCCGGCTCCTCACAATATTCCGCGGTCGGCACGACGACGGCCAGTTCCACCGTCTTCACAGACACGTCCGTGCAGTCGGGAAAGTCCTACGTCTACCAGGTGCGCTCCGTCGATCAGTCGGGCAACACCAGCAACCCTTCCAACAGCGTGACGCTCGCCATCCCCTGAAAATTCGAGCGCGTCCGAAGATCTCTCCGGACGCGCTCGCTTTTCTTACCGCCACTGTGACAGATGATCAGTTGTCACGCCGGTGCAGCGTTGGCCGGTCATCATCTCCGTTCTGCCCGTTCTGCCCGTTCGGATTCTGTCCGTTCGGATTCTGGCCGTCCGGCGAATTGCTTGCCCGACGTAGCGAGGGCGACTTCTTTTCCTGCCCGTCGCGCAGCTTGCGCTTGTTCTCGAGCCGCGCCAGCCGCGCCTTCACATCATCAAACTCCGAAGTCGTGATCACGTATTCGTCTTTCGGCGGCAGCAGATGCGCAATCTCCTGCTGCGTCGCCAGGATGCGGTCCGGTGTCTGTGGATGGTCCGAGAACGCCTTCGCGATCATGCTGGGCTTCGTCTTCTCCAAGTGCTCGATCTTTTCGAACATGCTCGGCAGCGCCTGCGGATCGTAGCCCGCGCGATACATGTACTGAATGCCAAGGAAGTCTGCCTGGCGCTCGAAGTCGCGAGAGAACTGCAGGAAGGTTATAGGCACCGCCAGGCCCATCGCCTCGTAAAGTCCATACCCCAGCCCGCCGCCCACGAAGATCAGCGGAATCGTCCCGAACTGCGCGTAATTCATCCGCGTCTGCTCGCGCATGGCATGGTGCGCCGCCACGTGCGCAATCTCGTGCGCCATCACGCCCGCAACCTCGGCCTCGTTATCTGCCGCCAGGATCAGACCGCTGTTCACATAGAAGAATCCGCCGGGTAGCGCCATCGCGTTGATCTCGTCCGAATCGATCACCTTGATGGTGAACGGCACCTTCGCGTCCGAGTTCTTCACGATGTTCTGCCCGATCCGGTTCACATATTCGTCCACTACTGGATCGGTGATGAACTTCACGCTCTTCTCGATCTCCATCGAGACGCCCTTGCCCTCTTTCATCTCCGTCTCGGTCGAGTACCAGTTACCCAGCCCGCGGCCGCCGATGTCGCGCGTGCCCGTTGCGCTCACATCATCTACGCTGCCCTTCTTCACTCCGGGCATTACGCCGTTCGGCCCCGGCTCCGGCGCGGTGTTCTTCCGCGCCCGGATCGCCGTATCCTGCGCGGCAGCCATCTCCTCGGCCGTCGGCTGGCAGGCTGCGTCCTTTTCCTTATCCTTCTTCTTGTCTTTCTTCTTCTTCCCGTTGTCCGTCTCGCAGGGCGGAGGCGTCGGCTGCGTACCGGCCGACGGATTCGACGGCGCCTGCACAGGAGGCATCGTCGGCGGCGTTGTCTGTCCACTCTCTGGGGTGCTCGTCGGAGAGGTCTGCGTCGGAGGCAGCGCCGGTGGTGTCGTCGTCTGCGCCTGCAGCGTCAGTGTCGCCATCGCCAGCAGCGCAGGTAAAAAAAGTTTGGTTCTCGCGGGAGCGGGCATAAGGGCACCTCAAACAAGGCAGCCGGACAGCCCAAAGGGCGGGCAGCTCAGACTGCACCGCTGATTTAGACCATGATACGCCGCCATTGGTAAGCAGTCGCGGACGGCCGGCATGTCCCTTCCTGAGATGCCGTGAATGCCCCTGTCGCCCACATGGCCAATCGTGAGCGACCAAAGGAAGCGAACTTCAACCAGAGTGAGTGCCCCATGCTGGCGAAGGCAGGGTGGGTGGTTCCCATATTCCAGTAGACCCGAAGGGTCCACCGAATCAGGACAGCTTACTCAATCGTAATATTCCAAACCCAGGTGCGTGATCAAATCCGCGCCCATAATGTGCCGCAAGGTGTTCTTCAGCTTCATCGACTGGATAAACAGATCGTGCTCCGGATACAGCCCCGCCGCCGTCATCGGCGACTTGAAGAAGAAGCTCAGCCACTCCTGGATGCCCCGGTGCTTCAGCTCCGGCGTGCGTGATGCCAGATCCAGAAACAGCACCAGGTCCAGCGCCAGCGGCGCCGCCAGGATCGAGTCGCGGCACAGAAAGTCCACCTTGATCTGCATCGGATAGCCCAGCCACCCGAAGATATCGATGTTGTCCCAGCCTTCTTTGTTATCGCCACGCGGCGGGTAATAGTTGATGCGGACCTTGTGATAGATGTCTCCATACAGATCCGGGTAGAGCTCCGGCTGCAGGATGTAGTCCAGCACGCCCAGCTTCGACTCTTCCTTCGTCTTGAACGACTCCGGATCGTCCAGCACCTCGCCGTCGCGATTTCCCAGGATGTTCGTCGAGTACCAGCCGCTCACGCCCAGCATGCGCGCTTTGAACGCCGGCGACAGCACCGTCTTGATCAGCGTCTGCCCGGTCTTGAAGTCCTTGCCGCAGATCGGCGCTCCCGTCTGCTTCGAAAGCTCCTGCAACGCCGGCACATCCACCGTCAGATTCGGTGCGCCGTTGGCGAACGGAATCCCTTCTTTCAGCGCGGCATAGGCATAAATCTGCGAAGGCGCAATCGCCGGATCGTCTTCCAGCAGCCCCTTCTCAAATGCCTCGATCGACTGATGGCACGCCGCCGTCTCCAGGAAGATCTCCGTCGACCCGCACCAGATCATCACCTGCCGGTCGGTCTTGCCCTTGAACGCCTGGATGTCGTTGCGCACCTGCTGCGCCAGGTCGCACTTCGAGCGGCCCGTCTTCACGTGATTGCCGTTCAGCCGCTTCACATAATGCTGACTGAACACGGCCGGCATCGGCTGAATGCTTTCGAGAAACGGCCGTATCTGTTCGAGATGGTCGCGCTCCAGCACCGCCGCCGTGCGCGCCGCCTGGTACATGTTCTCGTCGTAAATGTCCCAGCCGGTAAAGACAACGTCATCCAGCTTCGCCAACGGAATGAAATCCTTGATCAGCGGCGTCTGGTTCTCTGTCCGCTTGCCCAGCCGGATCGTGCCCATCTGCGTCACCGATCCGATCGGCTTTGCAAAGCCGCGCCGTACCGCTTCCACTCCTGCAATGAGCGTAGTTGCCACCGCGCCCATCCCTACCACCATCACTCCCAGCTTGCCCGCAGCGGGCGCAATCGTCTGTGCGGCAGCGGCGCTCTGTCCGCTGCTCTTCTTGCTTGTCATCGTGTGCTAGGTCCTCTCCAGTCAAAAAACATCCATGGCGCAACCTTCCCAGTCTGAAGGCCGCTAGATGCTTTCGCAACTCACGCGTGTATGTCGCACCGCTCGCAATCGCGCTTGGTGGCGCGAAAGTCTCAGTAAATCGCGATCACTGCAACGATGACTGAGAAAGATAAGTCCTGTGCTCACGGCATTACTGGACCACGGGCTCACGATATGCTGGGATTCATTTCAAAGACACAGGAGAAACATGGAGCAATCGCTCTTGCCCTTGGAGTCTTCTTTCGCCCGCTCATTCGCGCAGGAGTGGATCGACGCCTGGAACAGCCACGACCTCGAACGCATCCTCGCTCACTACGATGACGACGTGCTCCTCACCTCGCCTGTCGCGCTGAAGCTGCTCAACGGCGATGGCACAGTACGAGGCAAGGCTGCATTGCGTGAATACTTCCAGCGCGGTCTCCAGGCGTTTTCCAGTCTCCGATTCGATCTCATCGACATACTCTGGGGCACCGAGACAATCGTCATCTACTACGTCAACAACGTCCGCGGCAGCAAAACCGCCGAAGTGATGCTGCTGAATCACGCGGGAAAGATTCAACGCGTGTGGGCCAACTACGACCAGTAAGCGCCCAACTGTTTGCTATTGTTGCTTGCATGGTCGCATCCAACGGAGCTCACGCTCTGTATAAATTTGGCGATGGTATGCCAGATGATCGTCCATGGTCATACGAAAATGTGTGGGCAGTCGAAGATCTATCAGACAGGAAGCGCCTCATCATCGCGCCAAAGTCCACTAAGCTAGACATTTTCGAACGATTGGCAGAGATCGTGCCTGAGTCTTTTTGGCTTCTATATGTATTAGTGGTACCGCGCGGAGAAGGCAACGCAGGACGTTACCAGAGTTGTGAACTCCAGAGTCTGGACCAGGTGCGTCGGTTTCTTCACGAGTTTAAAGACCTTCTTGAAACAGATGGACGTCAGAACCTCTGGATTCATTCCACATGCGGTTCGGCAACGCTGGTCTTTGATCGGCACGGTCTCGTGTATGGTTATGGCCCGGTAAATAACTGGACCAAAATATTGAAGCAGATCGGGCTCACCGAAGTTCCATCACGAGCAATAAAAATTCCTAACCCACACTCGCATCACTATCATGCGGAATTTGACGCTGAAGCGAGACGACTCCTCGAATATCTCGAATGGCGCCACACACCGCTTCGCGATCAAGACCTGGAATAGGGCGGTGAGTCAGATACCTTGTCGAGCACCTTGCTGGTCGACAAGCCCGCCAGCCGCTGCTGCAAAAACCTCCGCACAGCCTCATCCCGCTCCAGCCCAATCGCAATCTCATACGCCCGCCGCGCCTCATCACGCGCGCCCGTCCGCGCCAGCAACTCCGCGCGCGTCGCCCAATAAGGCTGATACTCCGCAAGCCGCGCATCCGTCTCCAGCTTCGGCAGCGCCTCCAGCCCGGCAGTCGCGCCATAGCGCTCCGCCACCGCCAGCGCGCGATTGATCGCAATCACCGGCGATCCGGAGAACGCAAACAGCGCGTCATACAGATGCACAATCTCCGCCCAGTTGGCTTCGCCCGTCAAACAGCGATGCGCATGCGCGGACTGCAGCGCCGCCTCGAGTTGATAGCGTCCCACCACGCGCATGCCATGCGCGCGCCGCAGCAGCTCTTCCGCTTCGTCCATCATCGCCGCGTCCCACAACGAGGCGTCCTGGTCCGCTAGCGGAATGAATTCGCCCTCCGACGACCGTCGCGCCCGCCGCCGCGACTCCGCATACAACATCAGCGCCAGCAGCCCCAGGGCCTCCGGCTCGCCCGGCAGCAGCTCCGTTACCAGCCGCGCCAGGTAGATCGCCTCCGCCGTCAGATCGCGGCGCACCGCATCCGTGCCGCCAGCGTCTGTCCAGCCCTCCGTGTACGCGGCGTAGATCGCCTCCAGCACCGTGTCGAGCCGCGCCGCCAGTTCTTCGCGCTCCGGCACGCGCAGCGGAATCCCTGCCTGCCGTATCTTCTCTTTCGCGCGCACCAGCCGCTTGCTCATCGCCGCCGGCGACGACAGAAATGCCGACGCAATCCGCTTCGCATCCAGCCCCAGCACCGCCTGCAGCATCAGCGGCGCGCGCACGCCCGCCTCAATCGCCGGGTTCGCGCAGCAGAAAAGCAACGCCAGCCGCCGGTCGGGAATCTCCGCGCTCTCGGCCGCCGCGGCTTCCAGCCCCTCGGCAAGAATCTTCAGATCGGTCGCTGCCGTTTCGGTCGTGGTCTGCCGCCGCCCTGCATCGATCACGCGACGCCGCGCCACCGTCAGCAGCCAGCCCTCCGGATTATCGGGACACCCATTGCGCGGCCAGTCCGCCAAAGCCGCCAGAAACGCCTCCGAAAGCGCATCCTCGGCCGCCGCCACATCGTGTGTCCGCGCCGCAAGAAAGGCGACAAGCTTGCCGTAGCTGCGGCGGGCGACTTGCTCCGCCGTACTACGCGCCTGCTCATCGCCTTTCTGTACGTTCATCGTCCAGCTCTAAGCCTGCGCTGCTTGCCGCTGCTCGGAGTAGACCTGACTGGCCGCCATCTCCCACACAGGCCGCACCTCGATCGTTCCGTGGCTCGCGCCCGGGCACCGCGCCGCCCATGCAATCGCAGCATCCAGGTCCGGCGCCTCGATCAGGTAGTAGCCGCCCAGTTGTTCCTTGGAATCGGCATACGGCCCATCCAGCACCTGCTGCTTCCCGTTCGTCACCTTCACGGTCGTCGCTGTGGAGACCGGCCGCAGCCGGTTCGATCCCACGTACGCGCCCGCTTTCTTCAGCGCCTCGGTATACGCCATGTACGCTGCGTAACCCTGCTGCTGCTGCTCAGGTGTCATGCTTTCCCAACCATTCTCACTCGCATGAAGCAACAAAAGATATTGCATGTCCTTCTCCTCGTCACAATTATCAGCGGAGATTCTCTCCGCTCTACTCCCATGACGCCTGACTCTTCTCCATTTGGACAGCACGTGCTTTTTTCTTCAAGGAGAGCGGCGAGTCCACTCAGCATCACCTGACCGACCCATCTTCCGCCCTACCGAAATGCAGATGGTAATTGAAGCTGAAAAATCCCTTGACAGTACACCTAGTGTTGTAGTCAAGTACAACACCAAGCACCTGAGCAGGCGAAACGCATCGGGACCAAACGCAAAGGCGCTTTAGGAGAGATACCTATGAAATACCTTCGTCTTACGCTATCAATCGTTCTGATCTCGTTCGCAACCGCGGCTTTCGCCCAGTCAGGCGCGCAAAAGTCATTCGACTCATTGAAGGCTCTGGCAGGCACCTGGGAAGGCCATGCCACAACCGTCCCACCCATGGCGGATATGGGGAACAATCCGAATATGCAAGTCACGCTGCGCGTGACATCCCGAGGAAACGCGCTGGTGCATGAGATGAAGGCGGCAGGAACGGCGGATGATCCGACGCGTTATGACCACCCCGTCACTATGCTTTACATGGACGGTGATCGCCTGCTCCTCACCCACTACTGCGATGCCGGGAACAGGCCGCGCATGGTTGCGAGAAGCTCGCCGGACGGAAAGAGGGTGGAATTCGATTTCCTCGACCTCTCCGGCGGCACAGAGCACGGACACATGGACCATGCAGTCTTCACCATCGTCGACGCCAACCACCACTTCGAGGACTGGACGTACATCATGCCGGGTGACAAGCCCATGCATGCGCACTTCGACCTCGCGCGGGCAAAATAACGGAAGGGCTTTCAGGGAACAGGATGGATCGTGAGTGGAACGACAATCAGCCGATTTACCGTCAGCTTCGCGATCGCGTGGTCGCGATGATTCTCGAAGGCGTGCTCAAGGAAGGCGATCCCCTGCCCTCCGTGCGCAATGTCGCGGCCGAATTGCGGGTCAATCCACTCACCGTTCTCCGGGGCTACCAGCAGCTGGTCGACGAGGAGCTCGTCGAGAAGAGACGCGGGCTCGGCATGTTTGTCAAAATCGACTCGCGCAAACTGCTGCTGCGCGGCGAACGCGAGAAGTTCCTCAGCGAAGAATGGCCCCGGATCTGCGCAACCATGGAACGGCTCGGTTTCTCGCCGAAGGAGCTGCTGGAGACCAGCAACCGTCGTTCCTCCTCCAAACTCGCAAAGGAGGGACGCTGAAGCCATGGCAGCGATAGAGCACTTTCACCGTAGGTGTACACAATGGCTCAACTTTCCACGTGGCTTTTCCGTCAAGAAAAGCCACACTTCGCAGAGCTTCGCAGGACACAGTAACGGTGAAAATGCTCTAGAAGCGCACGGCCTGCGCAAGGCTTTCGGTACAACTGTTGCGCTCAACGGGATCGATCTGCGTCTCGAGGAGGGCCGCATCCTCGGCATCATCGGTCCCAACGGCGCGGGCAAGACGACCGCGCTGAACGCCATCCTTGGTCTGATCCCATATCAGGGGGCACTCCAAGTGCTCGGGCGCGACCCCTGGACCCAGCGCGATCAGCTCATGCGAGACGTTGCTTTCATCGCAG
>DASVAI010000380.1:0-3026 GCA_036376445.1 Acidobacteriaceae bacterium | reverse complement strand
TCATCTCCGAGATGGCGCGTGGGGATTCGTCACGCAGGCGAACCGTCTCCTGAGAGACGAGCCGGATCACGTCGGTGACTTTCGATTTCAGGCTCGAGATGTCATTCAGAGTCGCGGCGAGCCCAAGCGTCATCTCCATTTGGCGTAGCGCATCCAGGCTGCGGTCACTGCCCGCAGCCAGGATGATAAGCGCCTCATTCATGCTGGAAAGCATTCGGCGCATATCGCTGCACTGCGTCTGGGACGCATCATCGCATCGCCGGCGGAACTCCCGGACGCTCCGGTCGAACGCCTCGCTGGAGGATGGCGGCTGATCGGCGCTTCGGATACTTTCCGCAAGCAGCCGCAGGTCGTCCCGGATATCGTGATAAGGCTCGCCATCGAGCACGTGGCGGGTTACTGAATCGACGAGCGCGGTGGCGAATTCAGGCCATGGAGCCCGAAGCGGCGAAGATGGCGGAGTTGGCGGAAGCGGCACCGCTTCATCGGCGGGCTCGGATTTTTTCCGCATCGACTCCAGAAAGGGCTTGAGCCTCACCACTGGATTGCACCGCCTGAAATTCGTTGGGAAATTCTAAACGAATTCACGAATTGCTGATCGGCAGTTCGAGGAGTTTTCCTTAGCCCGACTTTCGCACTTGGGGAGTGATTTCGATCAATTTGACCTGCGGGCGGGGGGTAAGTCATTCGGTGTCAATAAAACATTTTCAGAAGTGCTTGTAGGGCAGACCAATCCACTATGAAAGTGTCTGGATTTCTGGCATGCTTCTGCCATAGAGCATGTTTCTGCGGTGCCACGCCCGACTGAAGGACGGCAAGGAGCATCGGTACTACAGCGTGGAAGAAAGCCGGCGGCTGCAATCGGGCAAGGTGGCGAAACGGCGCGTGCTCTATCTCGGCGAGATCAACGACACCCAGCAGGCCGCGTGGCGCAGAACGCTGGAAGTTTTCGATGAGCAACGGCAGAGCTACACGACGCTGAGCTTGTTTCCGGAAGATCGGCCCGCGCCGGCCGACGCGCTGGACAGCGTGCAGGTGAAGCTGAGCGAGATGCAACTGCGGCGCGCGCGGCCTTACGGTAACTGCTGGCTGGGCTGCGAGTTGTGGCGGCAACTGGAACTGGACGCATTCTGGGAGCGGAAACTGCCGCGAGGCCGCGAGAAGGTCAGTTGGGCGCAGGTGCTGCAGCTGCTTGTGGTCAACCGGCTGATCGAACCCGGCAGCGAGTTTCATCTGCACCGCGAATGGTTTGATCACAGCGCGATGGATGTGCTGCTGGGGGCCGATTTCGTGGTGGCGGAGAAAGACCGCCTCTACCGTTGTTTGGACCGCGTGCTGCAACACAAAGAGGAGCTGTTCGCGCATTTGCAGCAGCGCTGGAGAAATCTGTTCGATGTCTCCTTCGAGGTGCTGCTCTACGATCTGACGAGCACTTATGTGGAAGGCGAAGCGGAATTGAATCCGAAAGCCAAACGCGGCTACAGCCGCGATGGCAGGCCCGACTGCAAACAGGTGGTGGTGGCGCTGGTGATCACGCCGGAAGGCTTCCCTCTGGCCTACGAAACCATGGATGGCAACACGTCGGACAAGACGACCCTGCGCGGTTTTCTGGAGAAGATCGAGAGCCTTTATGGGAAGGCGCGCCGTGTCTGGCTGATGGACCGCGGCATACCCACGGAAGCGATTCTCCAGGAGATGCGCGACCCGGCGCGCGAGATGTTCTATCTGGTGGGCACGCCGAAGGCGCGCGTGACCAAATACGAAAAGCAGTGGCTCGATCTGCCGTGGCAGAAGGTACGCGAGTCTGTTGAGGTGAAGCTGTTCAGCCGCGATGGCGAACTTTACGTGCTGGCCAAGAGCGAAGGCCGGCAGGCCAAAGAAATCGCGATCCGGCGAAAGAAGCTGGCGCGGCTTTTGCGGAAGCTGCGCGCGATGCGGCGCAGTTGTCCGAAGCGCGATCAGTTACTGATGCGCGTGGGAGCCGCCAAAACGGAGGCGGGCCGGGCTTTTGGATTCGTGAAAATCAACCTGCCGCCACCCGGACAGCAAGTCACGCGGGAGAGCTTCACCTTCGCACTCGACAAAGCCCGGCTCAAAGAGGCCGAACGGCGCGACGGTCATTATCTGCTGCGCACCAATCTGGTCGCGGAAGATCCGGCTGTGCTGTGGGACCGCTACATGCAACTCACACAGATCGAAGCCGCGTTCAAGTGCCTGAAAAGCGATCTCGGCATTCGTCCCATTTACCATCAACTGGAACACCGCGTCGACGCTCACATTCTGGTCGCTTTTCTCGCCTACTGCCTGATGGTCACGTTGAAGCATCGTCTCTCCGCGTACGCACCGGGACTGACGCCGCGTGCGGTACTGGAAAAGCTCGGCTCGATTCAGATGCTGGACGTGATCCTGCCCACCTCGGATGGTCGTTGTCTGGTGATGCCGCGTCACACCGAACCGGAACGCGATTTGGCTCTGCTGCTCCACCACCTCAAACTCGCCTTGCCTCCCCAGCCTCCTCCGCGCATCACCCAGCCTGTCGTCGAACCCCGCGCCACATTGAAAATGTAGTGCAGACCTAAGACATCCCTCTGCTGAAAATAAATGAGTTACCGGCCACAACTGCCCTCAAGTGCGAAAGTCGGGTTAGCCGGTAAGTTTCTGCGGCGCGCCGAAGAGGCTCGCGTCGTGCATGAGATATGGAAGCTTTTGACAAGTAAAGGTTTGTAAACTGACCTCTTTACACTTATTCACGTTCTACAAAAATAGAAACAAGTAACAATCGATTAGCTGCATCGTCTCTTCGAAGACGGGCCGAATACAAAAATGATGAAGAATCGCTGGAAGACTGTATTGATTGTGTTTGCGGCGCTCGCTGCGCTCTCCCTGTTTGGGATTAATGAGGCTCTTGCGCAAACTCCCGGTTCGCTTCGCGGCCAGGTCACGGACCCGTCGGCGGCCGTGGTTCCGAACACAACCGTACAGGTTACCGGCGCAGGCGTGACGAGAAATGCCAAAACGGACGGTCA
>DASVAI010000042.1:0-22622 GCA_036376445.1 Acidobacteriaceae bacterium | reverse complement strand
GTCGAAATACTGATAATCACTGTAAGCAGGATCAAAAGCATGGAGATATGTCAGAACTCCCGAGGTTGTGAAGAAGTACTCCACTGCAGTAAGGTTCGCCGTCGAGCGTCCGGTACTGTGCAGGTTCCCGCCGCGGCTCTGAGTGAGGATTTCCGAGGGATATATGGGCGTGTTCGTGCTATTGAGCACCTTGTAGTTCTGCGCATACATGGTTGCGGCAAGAGCGCAGATGAGAGCGAGACTGGCAAACCGAATGGCTTTCATGGGAAGACTCCGGGGGCGGCATCAAAGACTGCGCTCCGTGGGCACTCCAGTCAAGCACTGAACGGCACTCTCATTCAGCATGTCAAAATCGGGCACGGCGGATCCGGTTTCAATTCCAATTCAGCTTCACCGCACGGGGTGCGTTCCCGTATGACTGACGAGTGACGGAGAACGACGCGGCGCTGCGGATTCTTCTGCAAGAAGACAGCGCGCGAGCGCGAATCTGATGGCCATGCAGGCGGTGCAGCCGAGATGTTCGCGCAGGTCGCGGGCTGCGGCGAGGATGTCGTGCGGCGTGGAGGCGAAGAAGGCGACGGATTCGGTTCCTTCCTCGCCGGGTTCGAGCGCATCGACGGTGATCCGATAAATCATGCCTTTTCGATCTCGCGGGCGGCGTTGTCGATGACCTCGACGATTTTGTTTCGCTGCTCGGGAGTGAGGTTTCCGCCGCGCATGCCGAGCGCCATGCGGAAGTTCTGGATGGCGCGCATGATCTGCGGGTCTCCCACGGCAGGTCGTGCGGCGCTGCCGATGCCGGCGATGCGATGCAAGATGGCGTCCACAGTGGCTCGGTTCTCTTCGAGCTCCTTCTTCCCTTCCTCGGTGATGGTGTAGAGCTTGCGGGTGCCTTCGGAGGTAACGGTGGCGAGACCGGTGTCCTCGAAGAGGGTGAGCACCGGGTAGATGATGCCCGGACTGGGCGAGTAGGCGCCGCCGAACTTCTCCTCGATGGCCTTGATGAGCTCGTAGCCGTGGCGGGGCTTCTCCGCGATGAGGTGGAGGAGGAGGTAGCGAACGTCGCCGGAGGTGAAGAGGCGGCCAAATCCGCGACCGCGCCAGAAGGGGCGTTCGGGATCGCCGAATGGGCCGGCAAAGGGGCCGCGTCCCCGAAAGTGACGTTCCTCTGGGTCGCGGTGGCACCCGGAGGGTCTGCAGTGTTCTTTGAGGTGTTCGAATGAGTATCTCATGCCTGCAGTATCAAGATATATCTTAGATGTGTCAAGAACAGTATTGACTATTTTATTCCAAAGGGTTGGCGAGTTCCCGTCGATCGACATCCTTCTGACGGCGTTCGTCCCAGAGCGTCGGATTCCGGTGCGAATTGTGTTAGGTTCTTGAGTTCGAACGAAGCGGGCCTTGAGAGCGTTCGCCAGCCGCAGCTATGCGGTCTGGACGGCGCCGGCGAGCCAGATTGCAGACTGTGCTCTCCCGCGAGACAACACACACCTTCAAGGAGCGCCATGCAGCCATTCCGGTTTGCCGCCATTGTCCTTCTGGGCACAGGGATTGCCTGTGCCCAAAGCAGCTTTACCTCCACCGCACTTCCGGGCACCACATTGCCGGGGCTGGATGCCCTGGCAGATTCCTCCAACGCTACTCCGGCTGAGCCGAAGGCGCAGAAGATGTTCGACACGAGCGCGATGGATACGAGCGCGGACCCGTGCACGGACTTCTATCAATACGCCTGCGGCAACTGGGCGAAGCAGAATCCCATTCCGCCGGACCAGGCGCGGTGGGGGAACTTCGGGATGCTGGCGGAGCGGAACCAGTGGCTGCTCTACAGGGAGCTGGAAGCGGCCGCCAAACCAAGCCCGAGCCGCACACCGCTCGAGGCGAAGTACGGAGACTTCTTCGCAACATGCATGAACGTGGACGAGGCGAACGCGAACGGCGCGAAGCCGCTGCAGCCCGCGCTGGACCGCATTGCGGACGTAAAAGACAAGAAGCAACTGGCAGCGACGCTGTCCGACTTGCAGCGTGAGGACGGCACGGATGCGATCTTCCGCTTTGAAGTACAGCAGGACCAGAAGGACAGCTCGAAACAGATTGCGGCGGTGCGCCAGGGCGGGCTGGGACTGCCCGATCGCTCGTATTACCTGGAGAAGGGCGAGCGCGAAATGAAGATCCGCGACCAGTATGTCGCGCACATGACGAAGATGTTCGAGCTGGCGGGAGATACGCCGGAGCAGGCGGCGACGGAAGCGAAGAACGTGATGGCAATCGAGACGGCGCTGGCCGAGGGATCGCTGAGCCGGCAGGATATACGCCAGCCGGAGAACCGATACCACATCAAGACGGTCGCGGAGCTGGAGCAGATGGCGCCGGGGTTCGATTGGTCCGGCTACTTCGGCAAGATCGGGATCGGGTCGTTCGAGAACCTGAACGTGGCGCAGCCTACATTTGTCGAGGCGCTGAATAAGGCGATCGATTCCGAGAGCCTGGACGCCTGGAAGAGCTACCTGCGCTGGCACGCGATTCATCATGCTGCGCCATGGCTGAGCAACGCGTTTGTGGAGGAGAACTACAACTTCTATAACGCAACGCTGCAGGGTGCGAAACAACTGCAACCGCGCTGGAAGCGCTGCACGCGGCTTACGGACGAGAACATGGGCGAAGCTGTGGGACAGAACTGGGTCAAGAAGAATTTTCCGCCCGCGGCGAAGGAGAACATGACGAAGCTGGTGGCGGCGCTGGACAAGGCGCTGGCCGAAGACATCCGGCAACTGCCGTGGATGGGCGAGGAGACGAAGAAGGCTGCCGAGGCGAAGCTGGCGATGTATCGCAACAAGATCGGCTATCCGGAGAAGTGGCGCGACTATTCGAAGCTCGAAGTGAAGCGCGGCGACCTGCTGGGCAATGTGAATCGCGGCGATGAGTTTGAGCGGCAGCGCAATCTGAACAAGCTGGGCAAGCCGGTGGACGAGTCGGAATGGGAGATGACGCCGCCGACCGTGAATGCTTATTACGAGCCGAGCCTGAACGACATCAACTTCCCTGCCGGCATTTTGCAGCCGCCGTTCTATTCGCTGCAGGCGAGCCCGGCCGAGAACTTCGGCGGGATCGGAATGGTGATCGGACATGAGATGACGCACGGCTTCGACGATGAGGGATCGAAGTACGACGGCAAGGGCAACCTGCGCGAGTGGCAGACAGCGGCGGACCGCAAGGCCTTCAACGAGCGAACCGACTGCGAGGTGAACGAGTACAACAAATTCGCGCCGGAACCGGGCGCGAATGTGAATGGCAAGCTGACGCTCGGCGAGAACACGGCGGACAACGGCGGCATTCGCATTGCATTCCTGGCGCTCGAAAACACACTGGCCGAGGAGGGCAAGAAGGTGGATGGGCCGAAGGTGGACGGCTATACACCGGCACAGCGGTTCTTCATTTCGTACGGGCAGATCTGGTGCGAGAGCCGGCGTCCGGAGTATTCGCGGATGATGGTGAAGGTCGATCCGCACTCGCCGGGCAAGTTCCGCGTGAATGGCGCAGTGCAGAACTTTGAGGAGTTCGGGAAAGCATTCGGTTGCAAGAAGGGATCGCCGATGTATCCGGAGAACATCTGCCGAGTCTGGTAGGTGCTGGCCGCACGGGCGGACGGGCCTGCGGCGCATTTGTGGGGTTTCGCTTCCTTTGGTCGCTCACGTCTTGTGATGTGGCGCCGGGCGGACCGCAGGTCCTTCGCTTTGCTCAGGAGACAGCTCGGGGGAGGCGCGCCGGCGCGTGATCCGTCTTTTCGGACGAGGCGAGTAGCCCGAACGTGCCTGAACCTTTTACAATGCATGCGGGTCCCCACCCAGACTTTCAGTTCAAGCTGTTTCGGCAGCCTCGACGCATGTCGTGTTGCATCGGGACGAAGGAATCGAATGAAGTTGAAGAATATCGGCCGGGCCGCACTGGCCCTAGCCGCCTCTGCCGCGACGGTTTGCGGCATGACGTCCTGCAGTCTGAGCTACACAGTTGGTTACCTGTACATCACCGGTTCCACGCCGAACGGGGGCCCGACGAGCTCCGGGCAGATTGCCAGCTATCGCATTCAGAACAATAACGGGTTCCTGCGAAACAGCAGCACGGTAGGGTCGGGCGGTTCGAACCCGAGCCAGGTGGAGGTGAACTCGACCGGCAACTACCTGTATGTGCTGAACCGGGGCACCGGGACATCCACGGCTCCGGCGGTCAGCTCGATTGCGCTCTTTTCCATCGGCGGAGTCGGCGTGCCGACGTATCAGGTGTCATTCAATCCGCAGGGCCTGAACACGAAGAATATCGTGATCGCCGGCAATTACCTGTACGCCCTGGACGAGTTCGCACCCGGCGGAAAGAGTTATGGCGATGTCTCGGTGTTCTCGATCGATTCCACGACGGGGCGTCTGACGGCGGTGCTGAACAATCAGCAGCGTGACGATAAAGGCCTGCCGTTGACCTACTTCCCGGTGGGCACCAATCCGACATGGATGACGGTAAGCGGCTCGAATGCATTCATTGCCGAGCAGGGGCCAACGGGCGGCGTCTTCAATCCGCAGGACCCCCCGCAGGCAGTCTTTATTTACAACCAGAGCGCGACGACGGGGCAACTGACGCTGACGCAGAACACGCCGACGCCGACGGGCGCGACACAACTGACGTACATTTACGCGTCAAGCCAATACCTGTACCTGCTTGATGCGGGACCGACGGGATCGACTGGCCGCATCCTGCCGTACACCGTTTCATCGGGCGGTTTGTCGGCAGTGAGCGGCGCGGCGCGCGCCAACAATGGCCAAAGTCAGTCGCCGGTCTTCCCAAGCTTCCTGACGACGTCAACGTTCGGCAGCCATACCTTCCTGTGGGTGGCGAACAGTGGAGTCAATACGTCCGGTGGCGCGACGGGAAACGTGATCACAGCGTACGTTGTGCAGGCGAACGGACAACTCTTCGACGCGAATACCGGCGGCGGAGGGGTAGGGCAGACCGCCGGTACAGGCACTCGCAGCATGGTGGTCGATCCCTCGAACCAGTATCTGTATGCCGTGAACTTTAACGACAGCACGATCAGCGGCAAGAAGATCAACACGACGACCGGCGGAATCGACCAGTTACCGAAGCCCATGCCGACTCCTCCCGGGTCGCCGACCTGGATCGCGACGACAGGAGCGCGTTTCTAGCCGGGCAACAGGTGGGGGAGGTCTGGTTACAATAGGCCAGAACTCCCTGCATCCATGAGAGATCGCGCCGGTGAGACCGCGCGAGTAGATGGTTTGAACGAGACCGGACGCCGGCAGTAAACGGAAGCCCGGCGATTCGCAAATGAAGGACGAAGGAACCGAATGAAGTTCAGTCAACTTGGCCACCTTGCTCTGGCGTCTGCAGTTTCCGCCGCCCTGGTGCTGGGTATTACGGCCTGCGGCCAGAGCAACACCGTCGCCTTCGTTTATGTGGCCTCGGCCAACGGCAGTGCGGGACAGGTTTATGGCTACAAAGCGAACGGACAGTCCGGTACTTTGTCCGGGGTGCTCGGCTCGCCTTTTCCGGCCGGGCGCAACCCGATTGCGCTGGTGACCTCTCCGAACGGCACGCGGCTGTATGCGCTGAATCATGATGACAACACGGTGATTGAGTACGCGACGGGCAGCGACGGCAAGCTGTATCCGCAGAACACGTACAACATTCCCTCCGGCACCAACCCGAACGGAATGGCGATGAGCCCGGATGGCAACACGCTGTACATCGTGGAGGCGTACGGACTGGCCCCGGATGGCACGCCGTTCAGTGCGACGACACCGGGCATTGGCGCGCTCGTGCAGTATCCGATCCAGGGCGGTCCAGAAGGTACGGATTCGAACTCTACCTATGGCAGCCTGGGTACGCCGGTCAGCTATCCGACCTGCAACAACCCCGTGGCCGTGGCGGTGCTGGGCAGCACGAAGACACCCGGCGCCGCGGTGTACGTGGTGAACGATCCTTCGGGACAGTTGACCACGCTGATCGACACGGTGGCGACACAGAACCGCGGCGCGACAGGCAACTCCACCGTGATCTATCCCACCGCGGGCGCGTGTAACGGCGGCGCCGGTGCGCAGGGCCAGATCACGAGCTATGTGATTGGTTCAGGCAACACGCTGACCCCGGGTGTGGGCTCGCCCTTTGCGACTGGTGCCGCGGCTCCGAATGCGATCGCAAGCGATCCCGCTTCCAGCTCCCTTTATGTAACCGACTTTTCGACGAGTCAGATGTACTCCTATAGAGCGCAAAACGATGGCTCGCTCGCAACATTGACAAGTCCAGTGCCCACCGGGCAATTGCCCAGCGCAATCACGATTGATGCAGCGGGCAAGTACATCTACGTCGCCAACTATGGCGCGGGAACGGTGGGCGGCTTTTCGATCGATCAGACAGGAGCGCCCCGCCCGCTGGCAGGAGCTTCCGGCACATCCGCTGTCGGTTCCGGCCCGGCATCGGTCATTGTTGAGAATACAACCGGCCGGTATGTTTACACGGCGGACTTTATCGCCAGCTCCGTGTCTTCGCTTTTTATCGATACAAACGCAGGCACAACCCATGTGGGGCAGAACTCACCATTCCCCGGCGTGGTGAAGGCAACTGCGGTAGCCAGTGTGAAACACCACAGGATTTAGTTGAAATCCGGATTCGTGAATGAAGGACGAAGGAATCGAATGAAGTTCAGTCAGCTTGGCCAGCTTGCCCTGGCGTCAGCAGTCTCCGCCGCCCTGGTGCTAGATATTACCGCCTGCGGGCAGAGCAACACCATCGACTTCGTCTATGTGGCCTCGGCGAATGGCACCACAGGACGGATTTACGCCTACAAGTCAGACGGACAATCGGGCGCATTGTCCGGAGTGGTCGGCTCGCCATTCCCCGCAGGACGCAATCCGGTTGCGCTGGTGACCTCACCCGGCGGCACGCGGCTGTATGCGCTGAACCATGACGACAACTCCGTGATCGAGTATGCGGCGGACTCCGGCGGCAAGCTTACGGTGGTGAAAACCTACAGAATCCCTTCGGGCACCAACCCGAATGGCATGACGATGAGTCCGGACGGCAGCACGCTGTACATCGTGGAGGCCTACGGTCTGGCCCCGAACGGCACGCCATACAACGCGACGACGCCGGGCATCGGCGCGCTGGTGCAGTATCCGATTCAGGGAACGGAAGGGTCGGGCTCGAACAACGGTTACGGCAACCTGGGGACGCCGGTCAGCTATCCGACGTGCAACAACCCGGTGGCCGTGGCGGTGCTGGGCAGTACGAAGAATCCGGATCCCGGCTCGGCGGTGTACGTGGTGAACGATCCTTCCGGACAATTGACCACGTTGATCGATACGCTGGCCGCGCAGAACCGCGCCGCCACGGGGAACGCTACGGTGATCTATCCGGCGGTGGGCGCATGCAACGGCGGCGCCGGCGCGCAAGGCCAGATCACGAGCTATGTGATCAGGTCGAATAAGGCGCTGACGCCCGGTGCGGGATCGCCGTTTGCCGCGGGTGTGGCGCCGAACGCGATTGTGACCGATCCATCAAATCGCTTCGTGTACGTGACTGACTTCGGGCAGAACCTGATGTTCGGCTACGGAGTGCAGGGCAGCAACGGAACCATCGAGCCACTGGTGACCCCCACGACCCCCACCGGTCAGTTGCCGAGCGCATTGACGATCGATCCGCGCGGAAAGTTCATCTACGTAACCAATTACGGAGATGGCAACGTGAGCGGCTATGCGCTGAACGCCACGAACGGCATCCCGAGCGGGTTGGCCGGCACCTCCAGCAACACGCAAACCGATCCAGGACCGGCGGCGCTAGTTGCCGAGGACTCGATTGGCCGCTATGTCTACACGGCGAACTTCATTGGCAATTCGGTGTCGTCGCTATATGTCGATCCGAATGCGGGCACCACACGTCCGGGGCAGAACTCACCGTTTCCGGGCGTGGCAAAGGCAACCGCGGTTGCGGCGATCAAACACGGCGATCATACGATCCAGGTGAATCCCAGGTACTGAGTGCTGTGGAATCTGAGAGTAACAAGGCCTGTCCCGGTGGGGCAGGCCTTGTTGTTTCAGGCGAGTTGAAAGGTGCTGGGACGTGCGGCTTTCCTGTCGAAGGTGAGCGTTGCGCTGCAACCCGCCCACTCGCCCAGAGCGCCGATGAGAGCATCGGCGAATCTGGCTGAGCCGGTCTTGAGGGCGATCATGGCAGTGAAGACTTCCTGCTCGTTCTGGACCACCAGCGTGTCTGCCTGCAGAATGCGCTCGATGGTCTGCGCGATCTGGGCGCCTGAGAGACCATAGGCGCGGTCGAGTACCCAAACAGTCTCGACCATGGTGACCAGGCTGATGAAGCCGGGGCATTCTTCCGTGAGATGGCACTCGAAGATGCGTCTGGCCCGTGCGGATTGAAGCGCGTCGTCCTGGGCGAGATAGCGGACAAGGACGTTGGTGTCGAGCCCGATCAACGGCGCTTGAGACTGCGTGGGGAGGTTGCACCGGCGGCGATGGCTTCGTCCATCTGCTCGAGAGAGACGCGATGGCGCGCTGACACAAGGCCTTTCAACCTGGTGGCCGGAAGTTTCGGGAGCAGCACGACGGTGCCATCCGGATGCACAAAGAACTTGATGCGGTCGCCGGGGGTGAGATGGAGATGCTCCCGGATGGCTTTGGGGATGGTGGCCTGACCCTTGGTGGTGAGCGCTGATTCCATGCCTTACATTATAGCAAATGTAATACCGCCGATCAGGGCACGCTGGGGGGCATGGCGGGGGTGTGGCCGCCGTGCAGCCAGCGTCTGATCCAGCGTTGACCGGGGCGCTCCACCAGATACATGGCGGCGACGGCGAAGCTGACGATGATGACGTAGGAGAGCCATGGATCGAAGCGGAGGAGGCCGGCGCGCTCGATGATGTGGGTGTCATCGTGCAGGAAGAGCCAGACGTTAAAGTGCAGGATGTAGAGGCAGTAGCTGGCTTCTCCGATAACGATGAGCGGGTAGATGGAGAAGAGGCGCGCGATGAAGTTGCGACCGGCGAGCGCCAGCACGATCATGCCGTAGAGCGGCATGAGCAGGCCGTCGTGCATGAAGAGGTAGGGCATGTGGCTGCCGAAGTAGAGGACGACATAAAGCGCGCTGAAGGCGCCGATGCCGAGCGCGATGCGGAGGCGGCTGCGCTCGGGGATGAGGTCGTTGAGCGAGGCGAGCGCCATGCCGAAGAGGAATGAGGGCAGGTGCTGCAGCGGTCCGAATTTGATGAAGCGCAGCCACGAGCCGTTGGAGTAGCGGCCGGGGTGGGGGTCGCCGTCCAGGCTGAGCAGCGTGTAGAGCGCTGGCAGGATGAAGCTGAGGCACCAGAAGGCGAGCAGCGACCAGGCGATGCGGTTGCGCGTGCGCGGGCGACGGAGCGTGACCAGCCAGGGGAAGAGCGCGTAGAAGAAGACGTCAGTGGTGAGCGTCCACGCGGGCGTGTTCCAGAACGTGGAGAGGGTGGGCGACCAGCCCTGCATCAGCAGCAGGGTGAGCAGCACGCCCCAGGTGAACTGGCCGTGTGAGCGCATGCGCCACTCCTGCTGCAGAACGAAGACGGAGCAGATGAGCGAGAAGAGGAAGACGGGATAGATGCGGGAGAAGCGCGCCTTCCAGAAGGTGCGCGCGCTCATGAGGCCGCGCTCTGCGCGCTCGCGATAGTTGTAGGCGAGCACGAAGCCGGAGAGCAGCAGGAAGAAGCTGACGGAAACGTAACCGTTATCGACGACGGGCGCGAACGGGCCGAAGAGCTTCGGGTCCGAGAAATGGAAGAAGAGGATATTGAGGGCGGCGAGGGCACGCATGCCGGTGAGGGCATCGAGGTGCGAGCGGCGCGCGGGAGGAGCCTGAACCGATATAGTTGCCGTCGCCACTTCCTGCTCTGACGGTTCCAGAGCAACGGAGGTTTCCGGGGTCTCGAGAGAAGTTGCTGGAAACGTGGTCGGCACACTCGCTCCGGGGAAGAATCGGGATAACCCTTCTTCTCTTTTGATGATAGAGGAGGGGATGCGTGGTCAAAAAGAAGAGCAACGTGCCCCTTTGGTGGCAGTGCTGGCCGCACGGGCGGACACGCCTTCGGCGCAAGCAGATCGGTTCCACTTCGTTTTCGCTCACATTTATTTTTTTTGTGAGCAGTCGGAACGGTTTCGCTGCTATTCCGCGCGGAGCATGGCGGCAGGGTCAATGTGCAACGCGCGAAGGACGGCCGGAACAGCGGCGAGCGCGGCACTGGCCAGGATGATAATCGCCGGGAGAAGCAGCATGGCCGGGTCGGTCGGCTTGACCTGATAGAGGAGTGAGGCGATCCATCGGGTGGAAACCGCGCCAAGCGAAGCACCGATGACACCGCCGAGGAGGACTGCGGAGACGATGCCGGTGGTGACCTGACGGGCGATGTGAGCGGCGCGCGCGCCGAGGGCGAGGCGGATGCCGAGTTCGCGTTCGCGCTGGAGCAGCGAGTAGTTGAGGACGCCGTAGAGTCCGATGGCAGCGAGCAACAGGGCGACGGCACCGAAGAAGAAGGCCAGCATGGCGAGCAGGCGCTCGCGGACTGTTTGAGCCTGGTCGATCTTCTGCTGGGTGCGGATGTTGGAGACGTGGAATTCTGCGCGAACGCGGGGAACTTCCTGGCGGAGAGTGGAAGCGAGGGCGAGCGGGTTGGAAGACGTGGTGCGAACGATGAAGGTCTCCTTGTCAAGCGGAAGCATTCTCCCGGATGCGTCGATGTAATGCAGCGGCACATACACGACGGGCAGGATGGGTGAGTGGACGTCGCTGTAATAGGAATCGGGAACGACGCCAAGTACCTGCATGCGATCGCGCGTTCCATGATCGGAGGCTTTCTCGAAGAATCTTCCTACCGGGTGCTCGTCATTGAGGAATTTGCGGGCGAAGGTCTGGTTCACAATGGCGACGTTCGGGTAAGCGTCGCTGTTCCGGAAGTCGCGGCCCGCGAGGAGCGGAATTTTCATTGTGTCGAGCCATCCGGGGGAGATGCTCAGGAAGTACGCGAGGTCGGTGCTGGGCGAGCCCCCATTCAAGGAGATGGAGTCATTCCACGATGATCCGCTCATCAATTCCCACCCGGATTGCGCGACACGTTCTACGCCGGGCATGGCGCGGAGATGATCAGCAATCTGATCCCAGTAGACCTGCGGCTGCGCGTGACGGCTGGTCGTCGTAAGTACGAGGAGGCGATCTGGAGAGAAACCCAGCGGCTGATTGGACAAGCGCTGAAAGGTGGCGACGAAAAGGCCGGCGATGAAGAGAACGAGGAAGCAGAACGCGACCTGCGCAGCGACCATGGTTTGCATCACGCGGCGGCGGGAGTGCGGATCATCGCCGCCCTTGAGTACGCTGGCGGGTTGCACGGACGAAGCGCGCAGTGCGGGCAGCAATCCGAAGAGCAGGACGACTCCCATGGTGACGGTGATGCCGAAGGCCAGCACGCGCCAGTCTGCCGGCAGTGCGAGGCGCAATGGAAAGTCCGGCGGGTTGATCAAGCTAATCACGAAAGGCGCTGACCACCAGGCAAAGAGCGCGCCGCCGATAGATGCAAGGAGAGCCAGGATTCCACTTTCCACCAGGACCATTTGGACGAGGCGGCGGCGCCCCGCGCCGATGGAAACGCGCAAAGCCATCTCTCGCGCGCGTGCGGCCGCTTGCGCGGTCATAAGGTTGGCGACATTTGCGCAGGCGATGAGCAGGACCATCAAGACGAGGGCTCCGAGCGCGGCGAGCGCCTGGCCGTAGGTGCGCTGCATGCCGGAGGCGCCGTTGGGTGCGGGGGTCATCAAGAACTCGTTGCTGAGGACGTTCTTCAGCGTTTCCTGCGAGAGACCTGTCTCGCCCTTGAGGCGATTCGCTTCGAACGCATGGCTGATGGCGGCGAGTTTTAGGCGCAGCGGCTCGGTGGCAACACCTGGTTGCAAGACCACCAATGTACTAATCCAGGTCGTATCGCTACGGTTGACCGCGCGGTACATCATTGTAGGCACGAAGATGTCGATGAATGTGCCCGGCTCGGTGCCGGTGAACTTCTTCTCGCTGACCCCGACGATCTGGAAGATGTCGTCGCCGATGCGGACCATGCGGCCGATGACGTGAGGATCGCGCGCGAAGCGGCGTGTCCAGTAGTCATAGGAAATGACGGCATAGGGCGCTGCGCCGGGAGTGCGGTCGTCATTGGCGGTGAGCAGGCGGCCGAGTGCGGGGTGCAGGCCGAAGATGTCGAACATGGAGCCGGAGACGTATTGGAGATTGGCTTTCTCCATCTCCTGATCGGTCTTGTAGGTGATATCGGTGCGGTCTACATAGGAGACGGCGATCAGGTCGGCCTGATCTTTGGCCGCATCGCGCATTTGCTGAAACAAGGGATAGGCCCAGCTATTCCATTCGCCGGGATTGTTGTCGAAGCCGATTCCCTTACGCGAGAGGACGTAGAGGCGATCGGCATGGGCGACGGGCAGTGGCCGCAGGAACAATGCGTCGATGAGGCGGAAGGCGGAGGTGCACGCGCCGATGGCGAGCGCGAGCGAGAGGATGGCGGCAAGTGAGGTGATCTTGTGCGCCTTGAGCTGACGCCACCCGAAGATCAGGTCGTTGCGCAACGATTCGAGCCAGGCGATGACGTGAATATCGTGGCTCTGCTGCTGGTGCTGCGCGGTGCGGCCCATTGCTCGGCGTGCTTCGACGGGATCGCGGCCCTGCTCGATGGCTTCCTCGAGATGCGATGCGAGCTCCTCTTCGATGTCGCGGTTGAGGCGATCGGGGCGAAAGGCATTGGCGAGACGCGACGACAACGACATATCACACTGTCCTTAAAATGCGATTCACTGCGGAGGTGACTGCCTGCCAGCGCGACTCTTCTGCTGCGAGCTGCTTTTTCCCAGCGGCGGTGAGTTCGTAGATACGGGCGCGGCGGCCGTTGTCCTTGGTGATCCACTCGGCGCGAATCCAGCCATCCTCTTCCATCCGGCGGAGAGCCGGATAGAGCGAGCCCTCTTCGGCGCGGAGCACGTCGCCGGAAGTTTCCTGGATGGCCGCCATGATGGCATAGCCGTGGGTACGCGGCCGGCGCGAGAGGATCTTGAGGACGAGGAGGTCGAGAGAGCCCTGGAGAGTATCGAGCTTCGGCATACTGAGACATCTTAATACTAAGATGTCTCAGTAGATGTCAAGCGGCCCTTCGGTGGAGCGTTGGGATTATTGGTCTTCCTCATCATCATCTTCGTACTCGCCGCAGACTTCGCAGCCTTCACACTCCTCGTCGCACTTCTCGTAGTCCTCGACGTCGAAGCCGTAGTTCTGCGGGGCGAGCGGTGCGCCGTCGTCGGTATGGGAGACGGAGCGCACGGCGTTATGCGGGATGTTGACGTTCTTGATATTGGCCGAGGCGACCTGAAGGCCGTAGAGAAGGAGGCCGGCGCGTTTGGGATCGAGCTGGTTGCCGGCGAGCGCCTGCAGGACATCGATGAGCGCGAGTTGGATGGATGCGGCGTCTTCGATGGGCGGGAGGTCGAGGGGGACTGCGGGTGCATCATTTTGCCGGGGATGTTGTTCCGCGACAGGGATGGAGCCGTAGTCGAGGGCTTCGGTCTCGGCGTGCGGCGCGGGCTGGGTGACAAAGCGGCCATCCGCGCGGCGATGGCTGTGCCGAACAGTCTGGCGCTGGTGGAGGCGACCATGGTAGTAGCACCAGTGGCTGCCCTTAAGTGCAGGCGAGTTACATGTGCCGCCAGAAGGGCGAATATGTCGGCATTCCGGATACATTGGAGTTCCTTTCTGAGCTGTGCGCGAACGGCTGCGCGGTCGTAATGATCGGTGGCGATGTCACGGGGGACCCCTACCCCCTCCCGGTGGGGGAGGGCGCGGTATAACATGTGCCGAATGATGAGGTTATGGGTTCTCCCGAGCATCAAAATCGTCTTTCTAAAGGAGTTGCGGGCAAAATGGTCATTCCATTCGAGTTAACTAGTCAGCGAGTCAGCCGAGGCTGGAAGCTTCATGCGGACCATTGGGTTTTCTCTGGAAATGAAAAAGCCACCCGGGAAAGGTGGCTTTGGCGTTTTGCTTTCTATTTTTAGACTAGCAAATTTGGGGTAATTCAATGGCAGGATTTTGGTGGAATTCCCGGATTGGGAGTTACTTTGGTTTGGGGAACTGAACAAAAGTCGTTGTGGTTCCCTTCATGTCACCGCACCGGTGACGTGAACGGCGTTTATTGGGACTGATCAGTTGGCGTCGTCTTCAATGAGTGCATTGCCCTGTTAGCAATAGTCAGTGATTCACATCACGGAGCATCCGGGGTTATCCGCTCACGCCTGCTGTCGTCGCCCAATCGTGATTGTCGCTACCGTTCGCGTCGACTTGCGTCTTGAGCCGATGGGATCCTTGGCCTTGCGACGCGATTGGATGGTAGACTGGCCGCCATCCTACCGCGCCATGAAAATCAAAGAGTGTAGCAGACAATGTTCCGTTTTGGTGGGTTGCTATGTGCAGTCGGGCTTATCTTCCTCCGAACTCAACCTCGCGAGGTTTCGATAGACAGGCGGCACTAAGGTGCCAATGAGGTTGGAAGATGGCGACAGCACCTGCACTTGTGAGATCACGATTCAAATGGCATACGCGGGCCACATGGAGCGCACGCGAAGACAGGCTCCCGTCTCTGGTATGGCTCGCTTTGATTTGGCTCGGAATGATTGCCGGGTTTGGCGTGGACATGCCGCGATTCCTTCACGAGTCTCCGCCGCCGTCTATTGTGGTAAATGTTCATGCCGTTGTCTTCACCGTCTGGCTTCTGCTTCTCACCGCGCAGGTCATGCTGGTAGTGAGCGATCGCGTGGCTCTGCACCGGAGGCTGGGATGGTTCACCGCTGGCTGGGCCGGCCTTATGTTTGTCCTCGGGTTGTGGACGGCGATGGTTGCAAAAGCGCCCGTCGCCTCCGGACCGGCTAGTCCCCAGTTCCTCTCGGTCAACTTTGGTTCCCTCATTGCGTTTGTCCTTCTTGTGCTCTGGGGTGTTGCACTTCGCGGGAATCCCGCTGCCCACAAGCGGATCATGATCCTTTCCACCATCGCAATCCTCGATCCAGGCTACGGGCGCCTATCCGGCTGGCTCTGGTCTGAGCCCCAGTCGATGCTGATGTGGTACTTCTTCAACTTCTGGGGCGACATGCTGGTCCTCACGGCGATGGCTGCCTGGGACGCAAGGCGCGGCCGGTTGATGAAGCAATTCGCCGCTGGCGCAATGGGCCTCGTCGTCCTCCAGTGTTTGCAGGACTTCCTCTATCACTGGGGTCCGTGGAGGGTAGTCACCAAGGGACTGATCGCAGCCTGGGCGAGGCACTTCCGATGAGTCAGGCGATCCCGTCTACGATGGCGCTTACAGGCGATGGCCCGTTGAGCTCTGGCTGCTTCCATCCGACGAATTGGGAATGAGAAACGGAGGTTCGGTCTTGCAACCTCTTGCGGATGGTCAGTGAATGCAAAATCGCCGATGCACTCAGCGACGCCATATCACTACCCAGAAGTCGGCTTATCGGAAGCTATAACGGCGCTATGCCATTTACCCCAAATAAAAAGGATGGCCTTTCGGGCCGACGGAATACGCCCACCCTAGCTTCGCTAGAATGGGGCACCCGGGAATTGTTTGGCAGGATTTCCTGCGTGATTCGACACGCTGGTAATGGGGCAACGACACCGTGGGTCTCAATGAGCGCGTCAGAGATTTCTCGCTAATTTGAGTTCCCAACCCACATACCGGCAAACGGCGCCGCTACAAGCTGACGACTGCTTCAATTCTGCTGATCAGACGCGCTGAGGAATTGTGCAGAGGGGTTTGTCACAAAGTTGCCACTGATGAGGTAAACGCCGTCCCCTTGCTGCGGGCCATTGGCGCCGCTAGTGAGGAACGCCAAGCCATTGGAACCCCACCGAATAAGCTTGATTGGGGTGCCGACCACGTTGGGAATAGCAATGGAATGTAGAAGCGCATTTGTTTGGAGATCGAATGCCTCAATCACATATTGCTGGTCTGAGCTGCCTACCGGATGTCCTATTACCCAGGCAATTCCGAGATTGTCGTCCAGAGTCAGCACAGGGGGACCATATAACCCCTGCCCTACTGCTGCGAGGGGAAGATGATTGACCACCGAACCAGCGGAGGGATCGATTACGGGGCCGTCGTCGGAGTACAAGTAGCCGGTGAGCGCAGAGTAGTGGAGGGTCCCCATCGTAAATGCATTGGCTCCCGTCATCAGTTGATCGCTCTGGGACAGTTGGACACCACTCGAATTCACCGATAGAACAAACAACTGATCAGTTGAGATGGCATCGTTAAATGAAGCGTAGATGTTTGAACCGCTCGCGTTCCAAGCAAGGGAGCCAAGAGGCTCTAACGGACCAGGGACGCTGGATACCGTCGCTGGACGCGGAGTCGATCCGTCGTAGATGACAACACTACCTGGGTTCACAGGAGAAGTGGCGCGGGAGACGGCAACAGTATTAGGGCTGCCCGGCGCCGGCTCAACATCGGCCGCATAGTACGACTGCACAGACGTCCCTAGGGGAATCGTGATGTCTTTCGCGAGGCCGGGCAGAGTGAATCGCTGCACGGAGCTATTGTTATTGATCCCCGCATACAGTAATGAACCGTCAGATGAAACGCCCAAACGGTAAGCGCCCGAGCCGGCACTGACGGAAACGCCCAATTGACCGGTCGCTGGGTCGAGCGCTGTTATGGTGTTCGGATTTATCGTGTCTGTTCCAGCGACCGAAAGGTAAATCTGCTGCGAACTCGGATTCCAGACCATATCATTTGCCTGAACGTTCACCGTGGACACAGTAAATCCCGCATTTCCGGGTGGCGGGGCGGCGGTGACGGTAAATGTAGTACCAAAGTTAAGGCTATAAGGAACTGGAGTCTGCACGATGATGGTCTCGGATGTGGCATAGGGGATCAGCTGATTAGGTACCTGTGCCGTCATTGTTGTGTGTGAAACGAAGGTGGAGCTAAGGGGAGTGGCTCCCCATTCGACTGTGTCTCCCTCTGCGAAATTGTTTCCTGACACGGTGATGGTAAAAGTCGGTCCTCCCGCGACGACTGACGCCGGGCTGAGTCCTGTCACAACTGGTTGACCAGAGTCCGGTTTGGGGCCGGTGTTTGAACCTCCGCCCAGAGTGCCGTGGAAAGATGAACCACTACACCCACACAGCGACAGAGAACAAAGTACAGCCAAAACGCCAACGAACAAAGTCCGCATAAGAGCCCTCAAGTTGTCTTTTTTTTTCGGAGTATATCTCAATGACGGCAGACTACCCACACCTCCTTCGAGATGGGGGACACCCATTTCGTCTGGAAATGGAAAAGCCACCCGGGAAGGGTGGCTTTGGCGTTTTGCTCTCTATTTTTAGAGTAGCAAATTGAGGGGAATTAATGGCAGGTTTTCTGGAATAAATTGCCTTTGAGTAAGGAGCGTTCCTGAATTGGGTATGTTCGGTTTGCTGTTGCTTTGCGAGAAAGTTCCAATGAGTGCATTGGCCATTTATCACTCTTCGAGAGTCGGTGCCGTGGGTAGCGGAGATTCGTTGAAGTAGACCCCGTCTCCCGATACTTCCAGATACCCAGCGAGACCACGAATCGACTTCCGCACCTAGAACTATGCTGGATGAGAGGTTTGAACTGTTCCCAGCAGTTGAGGGCAATCCGGCCTTCAGGAACACGGCGGTTCAGCAGGTGTAAAATAATTTCGTGGACGCCTTGATGAGAGGCACCGCACGGCCAATAAGATCAGGCTCTGAATCGATGCGGATATCTGAATGATTGACCCGCAGGTTTGCAAGCCGGCAGCAAACTCCAGAGCTATTGCGATCAGATGCGAGCAGCAGGTGCGCTCCAATGCTTTCTGGCAAGGCTGGCCCGCGCGCGGAAGCACTCAAACGGGATGTTTCCGCGGTGGGTTTCCGCCAACTCGCTGAGTTTCGCCACCATATCCGGAAATTCCTACACTTTAGCGAGGAGCTAGCCCGGTCCAAGGGCATCGAACCTCAGCAGCATCAGCTACTCCTGGCCGTCAAGGGTTTGCCCAAGGGCACCCTTCCCACAGTTACCGCGCTCTCTCAGCAACTCTGCCTTCGCCATCACAGCACAGTGGAGCTTATCAATCGTCTTGTTGAGCACGGCGCGTTGAGACGTCGGCACAGAATCGATGATCGTCGCGAGGTGCTTGTGGAATTTACGCCGCACGGCGAGGACTTGCTGCATCGGCTTTCGGTCCTGCACTGGGAAGAATTGCGCGTTTCCGGTCCTGCTCTTGCCGAGTCACTCCGGGAGGTGATGCATCTTTCGGACCGTGACAGGGGGAGAAGGCCTTGAGTGCTCGTCCCGCCACCCGCCATCACAAATCGCGCCTCGAAACACTCGGGGATTTCACGACGACTTCAACGGTTATTCCGATTTCGATGATCGCCGTCATGATAGGCGTTCTCGGCGCGTTGGTTGCATGGCTCCTGTTGAAGCTGATCGGCTTTATTACCAACCTGGCATACTTCCACCGGTTCGACTTCTCGTTCGCTTCACCCGCAACCAATCAGCTCGGTGCGTATGCGATCGTGGTGCCTGTCATTGGGTCGATCATTGTCGGACTAATGGCGCGTTATGGGTCTGAGCGAATCCGAGGACATGGCATACCGGAAGCCATCGAGTCCATTTTGATGAACGGCAGCCGTGTCCGCCCGCGGCTCGCCATCCTTAAGCCGCTGTCGGCCGCAATCTCTATTGGCACAGGTGGTCCGTTCGGCGCCGAAGGTCCCATCATCATGACCGGCGGAGCTTTCGGATCGATGATCAGCCAGTTCTTCCATTTCACCAGTGTGGAGCGCCGTACGTTGCTGGTGGCGGGCGCATCCGCCGGAATGTCGGCCACTTTTGCAGCACCACTGGCCTCGGTGTTGATCGGGGTCGAACTGCTGTTATTCGAATGGAAGCCTCGAAGCGCCATTCCAGTGGCACTGGCAAGTGCCACGGCGTGCGTGATGAGACGCTATTTGCTCGGCTTGGGACCGCTGTTTCCGGTCCCCCCGCACCCGGTCTTTATCGGACTCTATGGACTTGCCAGCTGTATTGTCGCGGGTCTCGCCGCGGGAGCTCTTTCGGCGCTGCTAACTCTCGGAGTTTATGGAGCAGAAGATTTGTTTCAGAAACTCCCAATCCACTGGATGTGGTGGCCGGCCATCGGTGGTGTGTTCGTAGGTGTGGGAGGGCTCCTCTTCCCGCAGGCTCTTGGAGTTGGATACGACACAATCGGCATGCTTCTGCGAGGAAACGTCTCGCTTACGATCTTTGCCGGAGTTCTTCTGGTGAAGTCTGCCATTTGGATGATTTCACTTGGCTCGGGCACATCCGGTGGAGTGCTGGCGCCACTATTGATGATGGGTGCCGCTCTCGGCGGGATCGAAAGCATGATTCTTCCTCACCTAGGACTGGGATTCTGGCCCCTTCTCAGTATGGGAGCGATTCTCGGAGGCACCATGCGCTCTCCGTTCACTGGCATAGTCTTCGCCATCGAATTGACTCACGACTTCAATATGCTTCTGCCACTTCTGGTGGCCTGCTTCATTGCTCATTCATTCACTGTTTTAACGCTCAAGCGATCCATCCTCACCGAAAAGATCTCGCGCCGTGGCTACCACCTGAGCCGCGAATACGCAACTGATCCGCTCGAGATTCTGTTCGTCAGAGAGGTTATGAGAACCAGTGTCGTTGTATTGCCCTGCGATGGATCTTTGGAAGACGCATACCGTCTGATCCGTTCCACCAAGAATCCGAAGGGCCAACATCTATTCCCGGTCCTTGGTTCTGACCGTGAGCTATCAGGAGTGGTCACTCGGAACCAGTTGGTCCAGCTCTACGAACAAGAGACGGACGGAGCCTCCACGATCAAGCTATCGGAGATCGCAACGCGAAATCCCAAGGTAGCCTTTGCAGACGAAACTCTGCGGGTGGTAGTGAACCGGATGGCCGAGTCGGGGTTTACTCGCTTCCCGGTGCTCGATCCGGTTGGAGACGGGAAGATCGTTGGTATGGTCTCGCTCAATGATCTGTTGCAGGCCAGAACGCGCAACCTTGAAGATGAGCGGGCCCGAGAGAGGGTGCTGCGGATTCGCATGCCGTTCGGGCGCCACGCCAAAGAGACCCAGACCAGACTGACGGAAGGGTCAGATTTTCCAGAAGCATAAATTCCGACCGTCCAAAAGAGAAAAGTCTAGGCTTAGAAGCGGGCATGTGGGGGTTCCCTCGACAGCTCGCGATCACTCCTAAACCACCCAGCGGCCCGGATGCCCAAGCAGATGTTCGTGGACCGACGATCACGGTGCAATGCGCTGATTCAGGAGTAATGGTTCTTGTTCAGGGCGAATGGTCGGCTATTCGGAAGCAGTCCGGCTGCAGTCGCTGGAACAAACTCGCCAAATTCAAGAGCGGCTGAGATCGGGATGGGAGATTCGAGTGGCAGCTTCGCTGCGACATAACTTACCCCACGCTAGCTCCGTTAGGATGGGGCACCCGGCTTTGCGGAGTCGCATTCGAAAAAGCAGATCTCTCCACTTCGCTTCGCTCCGGTCGGGATGACGAATTGGTTTTACGGCTAACGAAGTGAATTTTAGGCGGTGACTAACGAGCCCACGCGTTCGCCCGACACTACGCGGAGGATGTTGCCGGGTTTGTTCATGTTGAAGATGATCATGGGCATGGCGTTGTCCTTGCAGAGAGAGACGGCGGTCATGTCCATGACCTTGAGTCCCTGGCGAAGGATTTCGAAGTAGGTGATCTCTTCGTACATGGTGGCGTCTTTGCTGAGGATGGGATCGGCGCTGTAGATGCCGTCGACTTTGGTGGCCTTGAGCAGGACGTCGGCCTTGATCTCCATGGCGCGAAGGGAGGCGGCGGTGTCGGTGGAGAAGTATGGGTTGCCGGTGCCGGCGGCGAAGATGACGACGCGTCCCTTTTCGAGGTGGCGGATGGCGCGGCGGCGGATGTAGGGCTCGGCGACCTGGTTCATTTCGATGGCGGACATGACGCGGCTGTGCACGCCGCACTTTTCGAGCGCGTCCTGGAAGGCGAGCGCGTTGATGACGGTGCCCAGCATGCCCATGTGGTCAGCGGAGACGCGATCCATGTGGCGCGCCGACTCCGCGACGCCGCGGAAGAAGTTGCCCCCGCCCACGACGATGGCCACCTCCACGCCGAGGCTGCGAACCTCGGCGACTTCCCCGCTGATCTGATAAACGGTATCGACATCAACGCCGAAACCGCGATCGGCGGCGAGGGCTTCGCCGGAGAGTTTGAGGAGAATCCGCTTATACATTCCCTGTGAGTATCGCATAGCGGCGGACGGGCAGGAGACCAATGGGCGGGCGTATGCTGGCGGCATGCCGGGCTATCGCCTGAGACCGAAGATGCCGCTGGGCGCACTGGTGGAGTGTCTTTGGTATTGGGAAGGCGCGCCGGGGCCTCATCGGCAAGAGCGATTGCTGCCCCAGGCGCAGTCGGCGATGATCCTGAACCTTCGCGAGGATCCGATTGCGATCTACGAGGACAATCGTGGTGGGGTTCACTACGGCACGGCGGTGTTCAGTGGCGCGCGATCGCACTGCTTCACCATCGATTGCAATCAGCAGGAGCGGGTGGTGGGCGTGCAGTTTGCGCCGGGCGGGGCATTTCCCTTCTTTCGCATGCCGATGTCTGAGCTGGAGGATGCTTCCTTTGACATGGCTGACTTGTGGGGGCGCGAGGCCGTGCGGGTACGCGAGCGGGTGCTGGCCGCAACGACTCCGGCGGCGATGCTGCGGGTGCTGGAAGAATGCCTGCTCGAATTGATGAGGGCGCCGGAGCGACTGCATCCCGCGGTGATCTACATGGCGGGCGAGCTGGACATCTGCGAGGGGCCGGGACGCGTGCAGGTCGTGACGCAGCAGATTGGCCTGAGCCAGCGACGGCTGGCGCAGCTCTTTCATGAGCAGGTGGGTGTATCGCCGAAGACATTTCATCGCGTGCGGCGCTTTCAGCACACGCTGAAACGGCTGCATGGATTGCGCGCGGTGGACTGGGCGGAGATGGCGGTGGAGTGCGGCTACTACGACCAGGCGCATTTGACTCATGACTTCCGGCAGATTGCCGGGATGACGCCGAGCGCCTACCTGGCGGCAGCGACGGAGCATCTGAATCATGTGCCGCTGCGCGACTGATAGTTTCCCTGCGAGACTGGGAGATTTCCGATTTTTACAAGACGCGGGGCGAGTGTGAAGAGCAGAATCGCGGAACAGAATCACGAACCCAAGGAGATGATTGCGATGGCGCGAGTGAATCCGATTCCTGAGGGCAGCCACAGTGTGCAGCCTTATCTGATATTCGCGGGCTGCGCGCAGGCGATGGAGTTTTATACGAAAGCCTTTGGCGCGCGCGAGCTGATGTGCATGAAAGGGCCTGAAGGACGCGTGGGTCATGCCGAGATGCAGATCGGCGACAGCCATATCATGATGGCGGATGAGCATCCGGAGATTGGAGCTTATGG
>DASVAI010000294.1:0-4629 GCA_036376445.1 Acidobacteriaceae bacterium | reverse complement strand
GGCGTCGCAGGCTACCGGGTTCGCCACCGCTCCGGATGGCGTGTACGTCAGCACCAGCAACGGCGGAAAGCTGTATCGCCTGAGCTCGCAGAGTGCAGCGGGCAGCCTCGAGAGCGAGGTGCAGGATGCCGGCGCGGTCGCGAAGTGGGGGCGTGCGGAAGTGGATGCGAGCGGCACGGGCTATCAGCTCTCGGCGCGCACCGGCAACGTGAGCAACGCGGAGCGGGGATGGAGTCCGTGGACCGCGCTCACGCCGGGCACTGCTGTGAATGTGCCTCGGGCGCGGTTTGCGCAGTGGAAGCTCACGGTCGATCCGGGCACGCGGGTGAATGCGGTCTCGCTCAGCTATCTGCCGGTGAATGTTGCGCCGTCGGTGGATGAGGTCGTCGTGGTGCCGGGCGCGCGGGTGAATCAGCAGGCGACCTTCCAGCCGCCGGTGCCCACCACTACGATCAATCTGCCGTCGGCATCGACGAACGTGGTCAACATCCAGCAGGACACTTCGACGCAGCCGCTGCAGGGCTTGAAGGATAAGGGAGCGGTGACGGTGCGCTGGGCGGCACACGACGACAACGGCGATGACCTGGTGTTTGCGCTGTACTACCGCAGCGCGGGTGAGCAGAACTGGCAACTGCTGAAGGATGACGTGAGCGAGCGCTACTACACCTTTGAGGCGGCGCAGTTGCCGGACGGGCCGTACCAGATCAAGGTAGTGGCGAGCGATGCGCCCTCGCACAATCCGGGCGAGGCGCTGACGGGCGAGCGCACCAGCGAGCGTTTCGTGCTCGATACAGCGACGCCAATCGTCACCAACCTGGTGGCGCATCTCGAAGGCGGCAAGCTGCATGTGACCGCGGACGCAAAGGCGCCTTCGGCGGCGATTGCGCGCGCGGAGTATTCGATCGACGCGGGGCCGTGGCAGTACATCGAGCCGGTGGGCAGGATCTCCGACGCGCAGACGGAGCGGTATGACTTTGCGGCTCCGCTGCCGCAGCCGTCGGAGCCGTTGCGCGTGGCGAAGCTGCCGCCTGCGAATCCGAACGAGCATGTCGTCACGCTGCGGGTGTTCGATCGCTATGACAACTCCGCGACGGCGAAGACGGTTGTGCGGTGAGGGAATGCAGGTCCTTCGCTACGCTTAGGGTGACACCACGATTCACGTAACCATTCATGCGCTTTGAACTTTTCATAGCGGCGCGGTATCTGCGGGCGAAGCGTCGCCAGGCCGTGGTGGGGGTGATCACTGCCATCTCCGTGGCGGGGGTGGCGGCCGGGGTCGCGGCGCTTATCATCGCGCTGGCGATCACGAACGGCATGCGGCGCGACCTTCAGGACCGGCTGCTGGGGTCGACGTCGCATGTGGACCTGATGCGGGTGGCCGGGGATGGCATCCGCGACTGGCGTCCCATGGTGGCTCGGCTGGGCACGCTGCCGCATGTCGTTGCCGACGCGCCCGGGCTGTATGGGCAGGTGCTGGTGTCGCGCGGGGCGCGGTCCGGCGGCCTGCTGCTGAAGGGCGTCCTGCCGGCGGATGAGCGGCGCGTGACCGATCTGCTCGACGCGGTGAAGCTGGGATCGTGGCAGGCGCTTGAGCCTGCGGCGGCGACTCCTGTCGGCGACACTGCCCCGCTGCCGCCGCTCGTGATCGGGCAGGACCTGGCGACGACGCTTGACGCCAAGGTCGGCGACACGGTGCTGGTGACGAGCCCGCAGGGCGAACTGACACCACTCGGCATTGTGCCCAAGTTCCAGCGGTTCTATGTTGCCGGTATCTTTCACTCGGGCTTCTACCAGTACGACTCGAGCATGGGATTCGTGCGCCTCGCCGATGCGCAGCACCTGCTGGGCGAGCCCGATCTGATCTCGGTGATCGCCTTCAAGGTGGACGACCTGTACCACGCGGATGCGATCGGGCGGGAGATTGAGCGGGCTGCGGGCGCGGGCTACCTGACGACGAACTGGATGGAGCAGAATCGCGAGCTCTTCCGCGCGCTGCGCCTGGAGCAGATTGCAACCTTCATCATCATCGGGCTGATCGTGTGCGTGGCGGCGCTGAATATCCTGATCGCGCTGACCATGATGGTGATGGAGAAGACGCGTGATATCGCGGTGCTGATGAGCTTTGGCGTGCGCCAGGAGCAGGTGCGGAGGATTTTTCTGCTTCAGGGTTTGCTGATCAGCGCAGTGGGCACGGCAATCGGGCTGGTCGTGGGCTATGCGGCGTCGTGGGCCGGAGCGCACTACCGGTTCATCCAGTTGCCGGGGGATGTGTACTCGATTGACTACCTGCCGTTTGCGCCGCGGATTGTGGATGCGTTGATCGTGGCGGCGGTAGCGCTGGGCGTATCGCTGGTGGCGACGTTGTATCCTTCTCGCTCGGCGGCGCGGGTTTTGCCGGCGGAAGCGCTTCGGTACGAGTAAGGGACTCGCCATCCGGGCAACTGCAGAGCGCCGACAGAGATGCCTGATCAAGAGATTTCATGGGCCGAATCGCGATTGCAGAGGCTGGAGCAGAATACGCGTACAAATCGCGTGAGAAGTAGGTCTGGCGGCGATCCGGCGCGCGGCCCACTAATCTGCTCACTTCTGTGGTTGCGTGACGCAGATCACAATGGAAAGTGATTGAATGCATTACGCATCGCCCGCTCCTCGAGCGAAGGTAGTCGCATGGATGGCACACTCGCAAACAGCGCAACTGCATCAGAGATAACGGAGGCTCCGGCAATGGAGGAGTGGATACGTCCCACACGCATTCTGCTGGTCACGGACCTTACCGATCTGGAGCGGACGCTTCCCGTGACGATCCTGCAGGCGAAGAGTTATGGCGCAGAAATCCTGCTCACCTATGTGCTGCCTGACTTCGCATCCCCGCCGGCCGCGCCATCGCTGCTCGTGTACGCCCAACCGGAGCTCCATCGCCAACATGGCGAGCGCATCCTGCTCGCAGCCGCGCGCGAGACGGAAGCTGCGGGCGTACGCTGCACTTGGAAGATATCCAGCGGCGATGTGGTCGAGCAGATCGAAGCCGTCGTGGACGAGTGGAAGCCGGGCCGCGTTGTCGTCGGTTCGCACGGCGAGACCAAGTTCTGCCTGGGAATTCTTGGGTCTACCGCTGAGCGGCTGTTTCAACGGCTTGCGGTGCCGGTGCTGGCTATCGGTCCAAAGGTGCGGTCCGGCTCAGGGCAGCCGCGCAAGGGCGTACGCGTACTCGCGCCTACCTCGCTCAAGCGGGAATCGCCCGGCTTGCGCAGTTTTGCAGCCGAATTCGCTGCGGCCCATGATGCTGATATGACTCTGCTTCATGTGATCCCGAATGAGCTCGAGGAGAACCCCTCGGCGGCCCGCATCGCGAGCTTTGAGCGGCAGATCCTTGACAACTTCGTTCCTGGATCTTTGGGAACTCGGAAGCCTTCCTGCGTCGTCAAAATCGGCCGGGCAATTGAGACGATTCTGAACCACGCAGCCAACGGAGGCTTCGATCTGATTCTCCTCGGCAGCACATCCTCTTCCTCTTTTGTCCCGAAACTCGTGCCCGGAACCGCCTATGGCGTCCTATGCGGCGCGCCCTGCCCTGTGCTGATTCTCAAGCAGACCGCCGACACTCCATGAAATCGTATCGACCCGGACTAATCCTGTGCGCATGAAGTGCTGAGGTGCTGTTTCGCGGGATGAAATTTCCGTCATTCGCGGTAATGTAATCAGCCGAGGTGCATTTACCTCTGGAGGCGCGATGCAACTGACGCGCGAGCAGCAGCCGGCGCTGTCGTTGTTTGCCGTAGGGATGATCGGGACGGGGATTCTGGCGTACTTTGTCGGCCTCATCGATAATCAGTTCGATCTGCTCGACTCGGGCAAAGTTACCGCATTCGACGGAACCATCGCTTCGGGTGGCATCGCGAAGGATATTGTCAAGGTTTTTGCCGCTGCCAAGCTGCCGACGCAAGCGAAGAAGTAACTTGTCCTGAGGCGAAGTGAAGGGCGGCCAGGCAACTGCAGAGCGCTTGATTGTTGGTGACTTCGCGACGGTGTGGCAGCCGGTGGCGCCGTGGGTGCCGGGGCGGACGGCGCTGGCGTACAGCAGATCCCTCCACTTCGCGATGGCGCAGCGCGCCATTGGCTCCGGTCGGGAAGCCGACCACATGAGGAGGTAGACGCTTCGCGTCGACGCATCCTACCCACTCGGTTATTTGCATCGCACGCAGTTACTGATCGCGGCTGACGAAGAGTGTCTAGCGGAAGGCGCGGGGGCGGCCGAGTTTGTAGGCTGGGATGTACTTCCAGCCGGCGGCGGCGGCGAGCCAGTCCTGATCGAGGGTGGATAACTGGGGTACGGCATCCTTGTCGAGCAGAGGAGTCATGATGCGGGCGAAACGGACCTTGCCGGCTTCGTCAATGACCAGCTCCATCTGCTTCCCTGCTGCCCATTGCTTTCCGTTCGACGGTGGAGGGATTTTGAGCACGATCTGCATGGGGCCGGTGTCAGCATGCTCGAAACTGTTTTTCCACATAACTTGTGAGGCGCCCGCTCCTACCGTCTCCGATGCACCGGCAACGCCCTGATAGACCTCCGCAGTGTGGATCTGGCGAAATGGCAGCGCTGTGTGAGAAACGCCGTCGACCTGGGCACGC